>JAQUNC010000005.1 GCA_028717805.1 Atribacterota bacterium | reverse complement strand
TGGTATTTTCGATAGCGCTTTTATAATCTCCATCATTCGCAATAAGAATAGCCACATCGTATTTGTTAAGAGCTGCCATTGCCACCATATCACAACTTAATTGAGTATCCAGATTCTTTTCTTGAAGCTGACCTTTTGATCCTTTTAAATAGCCAAATTTAACTGAAACATTGGGAAGCTTTTGTATCCTCTCATAATACTTTTGTGCCATATTATATCTTCTTTGCTCTTCTGCAGTTCCATTAAGGAGGTATGAGGGAGGACGTACACAATAAAATCCTGTATAGACTAACTTTCTGTTTCCTGCTAATTTTTCGGCAAGTATTAGCGGGTCATATAAACAGACCCACTCTTTGTCAATCTTTCTTAAATTGAGGAGATGATGAAAAACATTACTGTTATCTATAAAAACAGTAACTTGCTTTGGGTTTTTTGAATTCATGATATGGAATTGATATAAATGTTCATTAAGATATAGAATATAATTTTTAGATATAAAAAACAAGGACTCCGAAGAGTCCTCGTTACTTACCGTAGCCGAAACAAACGATAAGGATTTGTTACTTATATTATATATCTATATTCTATTTTGTCAAGCCAAGCTTCAAGGTCTGTGTCAAATTTTTGTGGGTACTTTTTTCTGCTGCCAAAATGTTCCTGGTTTCAGGTAGACCTACTTTTGCTAATCCATAAAATCTTCCTTCTTTAATTTGACTAAACAAAATAAGTTAAGATTTAGGAATTGTTCTTTAAATTCACCAAATCCAAATCCTCCGAAAGGTGCAGCATAGTATATTATAACAATGATCCAGACTATAACTTCTTATTTCATTTTTCTTAATTTTTCTTACTTTAGCTATAACAGAGGGGAAGATAGGCTGAACCAAAATTGACTTTATCTTTACTATGGTCTTAACCTGCGCTGTCATAAGTTATTATAAATAGCCAAGAGAGCTAAAACTTCTTATCACAATATTCTCAAAAAGAAAGCTTTTCTTAAATTCTCTTTTTTAATGAGAGTATTTCTGATGTTATTATGGTAGAAATTCTGAAGAACAAAATAATGGTAGGCGGAACAGGACTTGAACCTGTGACCCCCTACATGTGAAGCAGGTGCTCTGCCGACTGAGCTATCCGCCCATTACTCTAAGATAAAAGGAGGTGCCTCCAAGGGGATTTGAACCCCTGTCGCCGCCGTGAAAGGGCGGTGTCCTGAACCTCTAGACGATGGAGGCAATTTATGGTAGGCCGTGCAGGCCTCGAACCTGCGACCCTCTGATTAAGAGTCAGATGCTCTACCAACTGAGCTAACGGCCCGCAAATAGGCTCCTTTATAACTTATTCTTTTTTATTGCTTTACAATGGTACTATATTTTAGAAAAAGTGTCAACGAAATTTCAAAAAACGCTTATTTCAAATACTTGTTCCTATTTTTTATTCAGCTTCTTCTGCTATTCTGGCTAAGTTCTCAAAACGGGTATATTCTTTTAAGAAAGCTAATTCTACAGTCCCTGTAGGTCCATTTCTTTGCTTGCTGATAATCACCTCGGCAATTCCCTTTTTACTGCTTTTTGGTTTATAATATTCTTCTCGATATATAAATACTACAACATCAGCATCCTGTTCTAAAGCTCCGCTCTCCCTTAAATCCGAAAGACGGGGTCGTTGATTAGATCGTTGTTCTACAGCTCTTGATAACTGTGATACCGCTATTACCGGAATATTTAATTCCCGGGCAAGGCCTTTCAGAGATCGGGAAATTTGTGATATTTCTTGCTGACGGTTTTCAATTTTTAGTCCAGTCTGAATTAGCTGAAGATAATCAATAAGAATAAGACCTAATTCATGTTTAGCTTTTAATCTTCGGGCTTTTGCTTTAATTTCCAATGGCGATATTCCTGCAGTATCATCAACAAAGATAGGTGCAGCGGATAATCGACCAGCAGCCAGAGATAATTTAGGCCAGTCTTCTTCCGGCATTATCCCCCTGCGCAAAGCATGGGTGTCAATACGAGCCTCTGAGCATAACATCCTCTGTACTATTTGTGATTTAGACATTTCCAAACTAAAAATAGCCACCGGAATCTTATGCTGCATAGCGGCAAATTGAGCAATATTTAGACAAAAAGCTGTTTTTCCCATAGATGGTCTTCCGGCAACAATTACCAACTCTGAACGTTGAAAACCAGTGGTTAATTCGTCAAATGTTATAAAACCAGAAGGAACCCCAGTGATAAAATTTCCACTATGATATAAATCTTCAATCTTTTCAAAACTTTCTGTTAGTAAATCCTTAAGGGGGCTAAAGAAATTCTTAATTTTTTGTTGAGATACATCAAAAATAAGGTTTTCCGCCTTATCCAGTAATACCCGTGCCTCTTCCTGTTCTTCATAACCCATAGTAACAATCTGGGTAGCATGATTAATTAATTTTCTTAAAATTGCCTTTTCTTCCACGATTTTGGCATAATAAACGACATTGGCAGCAGTAGGGACACTGCTCATTAAAGTTGCCAGGTAAGAAGCGCCTCCCACATCATCCAACTGCTTCATTTTTTTTAGCTCTTCCGTTAGAGTTACTAAATCTACTGCTTGGTTCTTTTCAAATAAATCAAGAGCACATTGATAAATTATTTGATGGGCGCTTTTATAAAAATCTTCCGGTTGTAAAATCTCTATACAATTTAATATGGAATCCTTTTCTAAAAGAATAGAACCTAAAGTAGCTTGTTCCGCACTAATATTTTGGGGAGCACTTCTGGTTAATTCCATCTTTTTTCTCCTATTTCACTCTTATCTGTTTGGAAGTTTTTATTATTCCTTATCTTTCTGTTCTATTTTTCCTTCCTCTTGTTTTTGCTCAGTGGGAACCTCTTCTTCCTTCTTCATTTCCTCCTCCGGAATTATCTTGATACTTAACTGGGCATTTACTTCTTTATGCAAACGAACGCTCACCTGATAGTTTCCAATTTTTTTCATAGGTTCATTATGCTCAATCTTTTTACGGTCAATCTCTATCTGACAATTATCTTCCAAATACTGGGCAATATCTTTATGGGTGATAGATCCAAATAATTTTCCATCCTTACCTGCTTTCACTGTAAAAACTATTTCAAGCTGATTAAGCTTCTCTGCTAATTCTTTTGCTTCTAATATTTCTCGATTTCTTTTTTCCCATTCTTTCTTCTTGAGATGTTCAATAAATTTCAAATTACCACTGGAATATTCAATGGCTAAACCTCTGGGAAATAAAAAATTTCGGGCATACCCCCTATTAACCTCTACTACATCTCCAGTATACCCCAAATTATCAATATTTTCTTTTAATATAACCTTCATAGACTGTACCTCCCTATGGTTCTCGGGAAAAATATTTCCCTAAACTTTTCATTTTCTTTACTTATTATTTTTTCTTCAATCAGTTTTCTTCCCCGGAAATAATAATTTGCGAAAATCAAACCAAACATCGAGTATTCCTATCCAGGTAACCGCTAAAGATAGAAAGGGTTGAAAAAAGATCAAAAAACAGGTTACCCAGAAGAAAAAAGGTTTAATCTTGTAATAATAAAATATATAAGATACCAGGGCTAAACCAGTAATCAAAAAAATTATAGAGAATAATATTTGAATATTTACGCCCACTCTTTCCAATACAGGTAAATTGTATCTAGCATTTATGATAAGCAGAAACATTCCCAGCATATAACTCCAAAAAAAGGAGTGCCCAACCCTCCATTGATGAAATGGGGTAAAAGGGTGGAGTAAATATCCAAATCTCTTTAATATCTTCCCTGCTACCCAATAATTGATTATGGAATCAAATACCGATGCAAGTACTAGCATTGCTGGAAAAGCTATCTTTATCAATTCTAATGACTGTAAAAGAGAATTTTTAAAAGTTTCTAACTGTTCAGGACTGATACCAATATTTTGATAAAATGATAGACTTTGATTGATGCTCTGATCGAGCTGTTCCACCCCAAGTAATAACGGGTTAACTCCCACCAGCCATAATCCAATAAACATTAATAATATTTTAGATATAAAAGAAGTAATACTCCCTATTAGAAGTATTTCAACTACTGAGAATTTTTTCTTTATAGCTATACCTAAAGCAATTCCCAGTATCCCAAAACCCAATACCGCAATCAAGCCCTGAAATGGTCCAGCCATTAAAGTAACTAGAAAGAAAGAAATAAAAAGCGCAAGCAAGGCAACTTTTACATTATGTCGTAAACATAAAATAATTATCGGTAAAGGGCATAAGAAACTAATTAAAGTTCCCAGTAAAGGAATATAAAGGCTGGCTAAAAATAATAATGCTGTAATCGCTGAAAGAAAAGCACCTTCAACAATTGATTTAGTTGGCATATTATCTCTCAAAAATCAAACAATCCCTTCTGTTTCTCCTCTACTGTCTGAATTAAAATGTTTACTAACGATTAACAAAGGGGAGCAGGGCAATTTCTCTTGCTCTTTTTATTGCCGCAGCCAGGGTTCTCTGATGTTTGGCACAATTTCCAGTAACTCTGCGTGGCAAAATCTTCCCCTGATCACTTATAAAACGATTTAACAGTTCGACATCTTTATAGTCTGCTTCTTTTTTTTCGGCACAAAAGTAGCAAATTTTTTTTCTTACTCGTAATCCTCTATAATTATTCCTTCTTATCATTCACTATTTCCTTCCTGTTTTCCATATCTTGATATCTTAAATATTCTAAATGTTTACTATTAAAATTACCTTACTAAAGTAAATTGAGGTCTATTTTTCCACTTTCGGTTTTTCATTGTGGGGTTTAACCACTTTCTCTGAACCAAGAACCAGAAGATACCTTATTATCTTTTCTTCAAATTTAATGCTGTTTTCAATATTAGCTATAAGCTCTGGTTCCAATTCAAAATCAATGATTACATAGAGGGCTTCCTGAAATTTTTTAATTTCATAAGCTAATTTTCTTTTGCCCCATTGATTTGTTTTGATTATTTTCCCTTGATTGGTAGTTATCGTTTGGCGGATTTTGTCAAGTAAAGCCTTTAGGTCCTCTTCCTGCAGATTGGGATCAAATAAAATCATTATTTCGTAATTACGCATTTACTCACCTCCTTCTGGTCATAATAGCCCCTCCCTGATATTTCTGGTAGGAGCAAGGAAAAATGCTTTATCATTATAACATTCAGTATTTTATATATCAACATTTATATTACAATAAATTTTCTAAAATAATCTTTTACTCAATCTCTTTTAATTATCAGTCTAATCCTTCTTTCAATCTTTGCTCTGGGAACCAATACCTTTCTGCCACAACAAAGACATCTTAATCCAATGTCAATTCCGGTCCTGGTTATCTCCCAATGATATCCTCCACAGGGATGTTTCTTTTTTAATTTAACTATATCTCCTACTCTTAAATCCAGTGGCATTGATTGCTCCTGCTTTTTATACTTTTAAGATGGCGAGCAAACTGTCCTTCCTGATTTTCATTTCACTGGGTGAAAAGATGACCAGTTTTATCTTATGGTTCTGAAATATATTTTCCGCTAATTTTCTGATATCCTCTGCCTGGACACTTTCTATACGGTCAATGATCTCCTTGTAGTTATATTCTTTATCGTATAATAGAGCATAACTTCCCAAGCGAAAAGCATGGCTTAATGTATTTTCCAGTCCCATCAAAATACTTCCTTTATACATTTCCTGGGCTATTTTTAATTCAGTATGAGAAATATGCTTTTCTTTAATTCTTTTTAGTTCATCTAAGATTTTTTGAATGCTATGCGTTAATCCATCAGCAACTACTCCAGCATAGATATTAAATGAACCTGTTTGATTAAAATATTGGGGATAGGAATGTATATCATAAGCAAGTCCTTCTTTAACGCGAATCTCCTGAAATAACCTGGAACTCAAGCCAGCTCCCAAAATTATATTTAGCAAATCCATAGTAATTTTATCACGATGAAACCTGGAAATGCCTTCAAAACCAAAGCAGAGATGGGCTTGATTGACCCTTTTGTTTATTAGTTTTAACTCAGGAATTTGAGATATTGCCTCACCAATGGTAGAAATTTTTCTGGGTATGCCTTCCCTGGCAAGAAAAGGAAATTTTTTTAGCATAATGGTAATTGCCTTTGGAGAAATATTGCCGGTAATACTAATTACCATATTTCGAGGCTGATACATTTCTTGAAAATATTGTAATAATAATTTACGGTTAAATCTTCTGACAGTCCCCTTCTCTCCTAAAACATTTTGTCCCAATGCTGTATCCTTCCACATTAACCTATTAATTAAAAATACGATCCAATCCTCTGGGATATCCTGATATTTATTAATCTCTTCAATGACTACTTTTTTTTCCTGGCGAATGTCCTCTGCTCTAAAAAGCGAATTATTCAATATGTCGACCAGTACTTCAAAAGCATCAGCAAAATTCCTATGTAATACCTTACTGTAAATAAAGGTGCATTCCTCCGAAGTAGAAGCATTTATTTCTCCACCTAACTGCTCAATTGCTTGAGATATTTCTAAGGTATTCTTTCTCTTTTCAGTACCTTTAAAAAGCATATGTTCAATGAAATGAGAAATACCCTGTTGACGTTTTGTTTCATAGATAGAGCCGGCTTTAATCCCTATCACAATTGAGACAGACTGCATATGCGGCATCAAGCAGGAAATTATTTGAAGTCCATTATCCATTTTTATTGACTCAACCATACTCATGCCTTATAAATTATCTCCACCTTTGTTATTCATATTCCGGAAGTTTTACTATATAAACTTCTTCCAGTTTATTAAAGTCAACTTCTGGTTTAATTAAAATTCTTTGAAAAAGGTCGTGTTTTTCCTTTTTCACAGCTACAATCCGACCAATGATAATTCCCTTTGGCACTGAACTACCCATACCTGAGGTAACTACAATATCATTAATCTGAACATCCGCATCGTGAGCAATATAATCAAGATAACAGTAGGCGCTTTCAGTCCCTCCTTTTATTATTCCAATTTCTCTGGTCCTTTGAATCAGAGCACCCACTGAACAACCTTGATCTATCAATAAAATTACCTCTGAGGTGTTGTATCCTACCTGAATCACTTTACCTACCAAACCCTTATAAGTAGCAACTCCCATATCTACCTCGACTCCATCTTTGCTCCCCATATCAATAATTACACTGTGAAACCAGTTACTCGGTTCTCTGCCAATCACCTGAGCTGGAATCATTTCATAATTATAATATTCCTTAAATTGCACCATTTTTGCTATTTGCTCATAGGCAGCCAATTTTTCTTTCAAAATGGCGTTCTCATGCAAAATCTCCCGGTTTTCCTGCTGTAATTGCCAATTTTTTTGATGTATACTCTCAGTTTGAGTAAATATTTGAAAATACTTTTCGAACCGGTTTACTGTATTTTGAACAGTATAATTAACTGGCTTCAGGACTAAAAATCCTATATCTTTTAATAATCCTATAATTCCCTTACCATGATAGTCAACAGTGATAAGCAGAGCTGATAATAACGAAAGGCATAAAAACAAGATAAATGCCCTTCTCTCCTTAGAAAACTTTCTCAATGAAAAATACTCCTATTTATTCTGCCCTTTTTATATGAAAGCAAATAGCCCAGCCTTTTCATAAGTAACTTTAAAAGTTTAAACTGTCTGATTCAGTTATCATTTACTCCTGGAAGTTCTTATGAGAATCCTATTATATCTGTCAAAATTTTCTAACGCTTCTCCAGTTCCTTTTACTACACAATACAGTGGTTCCTTGGATATAAAAACAGGAATTTTTATTTTTGCCTGAAGGATTTTATCTAAATCAGATAACAAGGCTCCCCCTCCGGTCATAACTAATCCTTTATTTATGATATCAGAAACAAGTTCTGGAGGTGTTTTTTCTAAAGCCATCTTCACCGTATTGGCTATTACTTCGACTGAATCATAGAGAGCCTCTTTTAATTCATCCTTGGTTAATCTGATTCTAATAGGTAAACCACTGAGACGATTTCTGCCTCTTACCTCAAAATAATCTTGTTCTTTCTGGGTGTTGTTTTTGGAAAGTGAAATTTTTAAATCCTCAGCAGTTAAATCCCCGATGAAAAGCCCATGGTTATCTTTAATATACTTAATTATTTGTTGATTCAAATAATCGCCAGCAACCTTGGTTATTTCGTTTACTACAATCCCTCCCAAAGAAATTACCGCTACCTCTGAAGTACCACCGCCCATATCAATAATTAAGTTACCCATTGGTTCAAAAATAGGCAATCCCGCACCAATAGCCGCGGCAATAGGCTCTTCAATTAAAAATACTCTTCGTGAACCACATTCATAAGCTACCTCCGACACTGCTCTTTTTTCAACTTCAGTAACACCAGAGGGAACACAGATAGTAATAGAAGGCTTGATAAATTGATAACGGGCGAAAATTTTTTTAATGAAATAGCGCAGCATTTCAGTAGTTACTTCAAAATTAGCAATCACGCCATACTGTAAAGGGCGAATAGTATAAATACCTCTCGGTGTTCTCCCAATCATAGACTTTGCTTCTTTTCCCACTTTCAAAACACGATTGCTATTTTTTTGATAAGCCACTACGGAAGGTTCTTCTAGAATAATCCCCTTTCCCTTTACATATACTAAGGTGGTACTGGTGCCCAAATCAATACCAATGTTTCGGGAAAGAGCAAGAGAAAGAGAAAAGTTGAACATGTATAGAGCCTCTTTTAGTTAAGATTTTATTATAACAATAAATATATCATTAATTTTCTGCTTTTCAGGTATATAAATTAATAGACATTCACCTGTATAACGGGTGGTTTTTTTAAGATACTTAAACCGTTTTGTTTAGCCATGAACACCTTAAAAGAAGGTGATTTTCAATAGTGAAATAAATTATTTCCTTTGGGGGGTTTCAGGGGATACCTTCCCTGAATACCTTGTTTTAAATAATTATATAATGAACTCCATTTATACCTGAGTTATAACAATTTTAGTAATTATATACCTTTAGAATCAAATATAGTATTATTGTACCTTATTTAGTTTATTTAAAAAAGATTATTTCATAGTAGGGGAAATTCAAAAAATTTCCCCTACTATGAAATAATGATAACATGTTTTCTAAAATATAAAAAAATAATATTTCTTTCTACCGTAAATGATTTTTTGTGTTATTATATTTTTAGACGATATTTCAAAGCCTCAAATGGATCTGGCGTAATTATATAATACATTCCATTTATTTAGCAATCTAACTTTGATAATTTCATGATTTTTTCCAGGTAAAATATACCAGAAATATTATTTGCCTGATATTTTTAGTAAATATTTATTTTGAAAATAATAGCTGCTAATAAGGCAAACTAATTAATAAAAATTATCTTTAATCAAGAGAGCAAGGTAAGATTCTATGGTCGAACCACAATCGATTCTCAGGTGGAGTTCTGATTCATGAATCAACTAATTTTAACCATTATAATTATCAGTATAGTCTATTTCTTTATTTTTACCAATCGACGAATACGAACCACCTCATCTTTTTTTGGAGCAATTTTAGTAATTCTTATCGGCCTCATCTCTTTTGAAAAGGCTATTAGTTATATTGATTTTAATAAATTAGGTATTATTATCGGGGTAATAATTTTTACCAACATTGCCAAAGATAGCGGGATATTTCAATTTTTAGCAATCAAAGTAATGCGACATAGTCATGGGAATCCCTGGCTATTGCTTATTCTATTATCCCTCTTAACTGGGATTCTGTCTTCCTTCTTTGATGAAATCACCACAGTCTTATTTATGGCAAATATTACTATAGCATTGACCTCTATCCTGGGAATATCTCCCCTGCCTTTCTTGATATCTGAAATTATTTCTGCCAATATAGGTGGTATGGCTACTTACTTAGGAACACCAACAAATATCATGATTGGTTCAGCAGCTCATTTTTCTTATCTTGATTTTATTTACCATGCTCTGCCGGTAGCGGTAATTCTCACCATAGTAAATATTTATTACTTCAAAATCATTTTTAGCAAAAAACTATTAGAAAGTAAAATACCGGAACATCTATTATCACGCTTAAATGAAGTTAAGGAGAGTGAATGCATTACCGATCATATTCTGTTCAAAAAAATTGTAATCCTGGTAATTATCGGTATTGTTCTAATGCTTTTTTCTCATAGAATAGCAGTTGATCTGGCAGTTATTATTCTTTTTATTTCCCTTCTACTATTCTTTTTAACACCTGAAAAATCTACTGATTTTATTCTCTCTCAGATAGATTGGGGAATTATATTTTTTCTGATTGGATTAAATGTATTGGCTGGTACCATGGAACAACACGGAATAATAGGTATATTAACAAATAAAATTATTCAGTTAAGTAGAGCTAATTTTCAATATCTTGATTATTTATTTCTAATATCAACTACTTTTCTCTCTTCATTTTTAGATAATATACCTATTGTTAGTATTGCCATTCCTATCATTGAACATATTGTCAAAGAATTTCCTGCTACTGCTCCGGTTATCTGGATTACTGTAGCCTTGGGTGCAAATATTGGCGCCAATGGCACCCTAATCGGGACAGCTTCAAATTTAATCGTGGCTGAAATTGCAGAAAAAAATAATCAACCTATTTACTTCTGGCATTTTTTTAAGATTGCTTTCCCCTTAGTCATTATTGACCTGTTTGTAGTTTCAATCTATTTCTACTTTAGATATCTGTACTAGCTCACATCAGAAAGCAGGTAGTAAAAAGGAATGCATAATAATTCCTATAGGAAAAATAAGAAAATCTCCTAAAAGGTTAGTGGTAAAACTCTTGTTTTCCTTCCTATCTTTTAATTTATAAAAGAATCTCATAAAATTGACTCAATAGCAATATAAGAACAAATGCAGTTGGCAGTTTAATAGTATCTTTTTACCTCAAACCTTTCAATTGTAAAATCTTCACCCACATATATTCCTGCTTTTTGTCTGGCAATATCAATTTGCCGCTCTACAGTATCTACTTCTTCCAAATCTGGCAATAAAAGGCCTTTTTTAAATCCACAACTGACTATAACACCATATTTTTTAGGATTTAGCTGTTTTATATCTTTTACTTCTTCTGGATTGGAAAGAATATCTACTGAGATTGATAATTTATCTACTTCATCTGGAGTTACTGGAGAAAATCTGGGGTCACGTATAGCGGCACTTACTGCATTTTCAATAATCTCTAAAACAATATTACTTTTTGTAGCAAGAAAGGTACCAATACAACCTCTTAACCTTTCCTCTTTTTTTAATGAAACAAAAACTCCTGCCTGCTTCTCCATTAGCTCTCGAGGTAGGTCATCAGGTGGAATCATATTTTTTCTGTTTTGCAAGTAATAAATAATGCTTTTCCTGGCTAATGCCACTGGGGTACTCTCATTTTTATGGCCCATTGTAGTTCAGCTCCTTTTTTAAAACTAGTAATTACTAAAAAATTATTAGTGAAAAAACATAATAAATATATATAAAAAATTACCAAAGCCTTTTTGTCTTTAATATATAAAGCTTTAACATATTCTGGGGAGTTGCTCTCCACTAAGCATTCCCACTATTCTTCTTCCACCAATATCAGTTTTTAGAGACACTTCTGATCTTCCCTGAGTAATTACTCTGCCAATAGTAGCCGCTTGCTTTCCATACCTGCTGGTTTTCATCTTTTGTACTACTTCTTCGGCAAATTGCTCCGGCAAAAAGGCAATTAACTTTCCCTCATTGGCTAAATAAAGAGGATCGTAACCCAGAATTTTACAGGCATCTTTTACAGTTTCCTCAATGGGAATATTTTCTTCTTCAATTTCTATTTCTACCTGAGAAGATTGGGCAATTTCATTTAAAGCAGTAGCCAGTCCACCTCTGGTAGGGTCACGTAATACATGAATTTCTTTGGTTATAGAGAGCATCTCTTGTACTAAATCAGCCAGGGGGGCTGTGTCGCTTAGGACACTCTCTTCAAGCTGAAGGTTTTCTCGAGAAGATAGAATGCTAATACCATGATTTCCGATAGGTCCATTGATAATAATTGCATCATTAATCTGTGCTCTCCCAGGATGAATGTGAACACCTGAATCAATATAACCTATTCCTGTGGTATTTATAAATATACCATCAACATCTCCTTTATTGACAACCTTGGTATCTCCGGTAACTATCTGAATGCCTGTTTTATTTGCTGCTTCAGCCATGCTACAGGTTATTTGTTCCAGTATTTGCATTGAAGTACCTTCTTCAATAATTAAAGATACACTGAGGTATTTTGGGATAGCTCCACACATGGCTATATCATTTATGGTCCCATTTATTGCTAGATGTCCGATATTCCCACCTTTAAAAAATATGGGGCTCACAGTGTAAGAGTCTGTAGAAAAGGCAATTCTATGATTGGTTGGTGGTAAAACTGCTCCATCGTGCAGTTTATTTAAGATCGGATTATTAAAATATTTTAAAAATAGAGAGCGAATTAACTGGTTAGTTAATTTACCTCCACTACCATAATCTATAGTTATTATTTGGTCGGTCATTGTTCATCCTTTCTTTGGAGAACATGGCAAAATCTTTTAGTTTATCACTATATTTTACTGAATTGGTTTGCAATTTTTAGTTTTTAGTTTAAGAACCGGATAAATAAGCAAGAAAATAATATGCCATATTTCACTATTTTTTATTATTCCCACATTGTTTTAATAAATTAGAAAAACATTACTGAATATTACAGGCATTGATTTATTTAAACTGACCACTGTTAACTAAAACTTTTTTAATTATTCCTATATTTATAATGTTATACTGAACTATATTTGTAGTATGCTGCACAAACTCCCTCACTGGAGACCATACAGGCACCCACCGGATTCTCAGGTGTACATAATTTCTGGAAAAGTGGGCATTGTAAGGGTGTAACTACACCTCTCAAGACATCTCCACATCTACATTGATTATTTTCCTTGGTTGTTTCTACTTTAACTATAAAATTACGGGCATTTAGATCAGAATATTCGGATTTTAAATCTAAACCGCTGTCAGCTACTATTCCTATGCCTCTCCATTCACTATCGACAGTAGAAAAAATCTGAGTTATTAAATTAAGGGCAACCAGATTGCCTTCTTCCCTCACCGCTCTCCGGTATTTATTTTCTACCTGCGGCTCACCTTTAATCTTCTGCAGGATGAGATGATAGATTGCTATTAAAATATCGATTGGTTCAAAGCCGGCAATTACACAGGCAATATGGTAACAGTCCGGAATAAATTGATAGGGTTTAGTCCCAATAATAGTGCTGACATGACCGGGACAGAGCATCCCATCAATTGTTACCTCCTGACTCTGTAAAAGTGCCCTTATAATAGGAGGCATGAGCTTGGTTAGACTTAGGAGATAAAAATTAGTAATTGCTTTCTTTTTTGCTTCTAGAACAACACTGGCTAGCAAAGGTATGGTTGTCTCAAATCCAATCCCAACCAGAATAATCTGTTTCTGTGGAAATTCCTGGGCAATTTCCAGTGCTTGGAGTGGTGAATAAATCACTCTGACATCAGCCCCATCTGCTTTTTCCCTCTTCAAGCTAGAAGAACTACCAGGTACATTTATCATATCTCCAAAAGTTGCTATTATTGCTCGATCCATTCTAGCCAGAGCAATTATATGATTGATATCGGATATGGGAGTAACACATACCGGACAACCAGGACCTGAAATTAAATGAATATTTTCCGGCAAAAGGTCTTTTATGCCAGAACGAAAAATGGACATAGTATGAGTTCCGCAAACTTCCATTATATTAATTTCTTCTGTTGTCAGTTCCTTGATTCTTTCTATTATTGATTGGCAAAGCCTTTTATCCCTATATTCATCGAAATACTTCAAGACTGTATTTCCTCCCAGGCTTGATTTATCTCATTTGCCTCCCGGGAATCGATTTTAGTAATGGCATATCCAGCATGAATAAGCACATAATCTCCTTCTTCAATTTCAGGTAAAAGGTCAATTCTAACCGACTTTTTTATATTCCCCAACAGAACCTCTGCCTCTTCACAATTTATTTTTTTTATTATCTTACCAGGGATAGCCAGACACATACAAATACCTCTTTTACTTTCTCAAAGATCTCATTTACATTTGTAAAAACCACATATAATTTTACCAGACTTGATACGCGCATCAGTAACTACCGCCTGTCCCAGGGCAATACAGCCATCGTTAGGCGGTAATTTTTTATGTATTAAGACTGTAAAGTTTTCCTTTTTTAATTTTTTCATAGTTTGAGCTAAAAGAAAGCTATTTTGAAAAACTCCTCCGCTTAAAGCAACATAATTGATATTAAATTCCTTTTTTATTTTAACACATAAGGAAAGAATAATATCAGCAACTGTGTTATGGAACTGAGTGGCAATTCTGGGTAAAGGAATTTTCCTTTCTAAATCATTAATTATCTGTAGAAACATTTCTCCAGTATCTACCACCAAGCCGTTAATTTCTCTAGTAATTTGATAATTATAATTATCCTTATATTTAGTCTGACATAAAGCTTCCAGCTCCATAGCAGCTTGTCCTTCAAAAGCCACCCCATCTCTTAGTCCAATTAGAGAAGCAACTGCATCAAACAATCTGCCGCAGCTGGAGGTAAGAGGTGAATTAATCCTTTTATCTATCATCTGTTTCAGTAACTGAAAATCTTTTTTCTCTCTTCCTTCCCCTAATACCGATCGAATAGAATCAGCCTCTTGTCCGGAAAGGGAGTAAAGATAACTAAAAGCCATCCTCCAGGGTTGATGTATAGCTTGTTCTCCCCCGGGCATAGCTACATATTTTAAATGACCCACTCTCAAGCAATCCTTCGGTGAAACTACCAGGAATTCACCTCCCCAGATAGCACCGTCCAGACCAAAACCGGTACCGTCAAAGGCAACTCCAATCACCTTTTCAGATATATAGTTTTCAGCTATACAGCTGGCAATATGGGCATGATGGTGTTGAATCTTCAACAAGGGCACTCTGAATTGCCGGGATAATTCCTCAGCATAATGAGTAGAAAGATAATCAGGATGTAAATCACAGGCAATAACCTTTGGTTTAAATTGAAATACCCGAATTAGACGTTTGATGGCTTCCTGATAGGCCTGGAAGCTATCCCTGTTTTTCAAATCACCCAGATGCTGACTGGGAAAGGCATAACGATCACGAGTAAGACATACTGTATTCTTTTCTTCTGGACCTAAGGCCAGTATAGATTTAGCCTCCTCCGGGAGCACAATGGGAAATGGGGCATAACCTCTTGACCTTCTAATAAAGATAGAATGATGAGCAGTTATCTTTAAAACAGAATCATCACAGCGATTGTAAATCTGTCGATTATGGAGAAGTAAAAAGTCAACCTGCTGTGCCAATTTCTGAAATGCTTCTTCATTTTGAATGATAATTGGTTCATCGCTGAAATTAGCACTGGTCATAACCAGGACCAGGTTACTCTTTTGTAATAATAAAATATGTAAGGGGGTATAAGGTAACATAAAGCCAAGATAGGCATTACCAGGAGCAATAGCTGGTGATAAATGGCAAATTCTTTTCTTTTTTAAAAGTACGATGGGCTTCTCCTTGCTCTCTAAATATTTCCGAGCCAGCACAGATACATAACAGAAATTTGTTATTTTTGATATACTTTCAGCCATCAAAGCAAAAGGTTTTTGGTCTCTTTTCTTTATTTCTCTAATTCTGGATACGGCTTCCTTATTCTGAGCATCACAGCTCAGATGAAACCCTCCTAATCCTTTTATTACACCCACCTCTCCTCCTCTCAATCTCTTTTGCGCCTCCTGGATAGGGTCCTGCGTAACAACTTTCTGGTTACCTGTATAAAGAGAAACTTGTGGGCCACAAACTGGACAAGCATTAGGTTGAGCATGATAGCGACGGTTTTCTAAATCATGATATTCATTAAAACAATCAGTACACATAACAAATTTTTTCATAGTAGTCTTATCCCTATCATAAGGCATGTCTTCAATAATAGTAAAACGAGGGCCACAATTGGTACAATTAATAAAAGGGTAATGATAACGTCGGTTAGAAGGATCATTCAGTTCTGTTTTACAATCCTCACAAATGGAAATATCGGGGGGCATAAGAATAACAGGATGTCTATGGTTGGATTTGCTCTTCTTTATGGCAAATTTGGAATATCCAATACAGGATAACCTTTTAATTCTGATATCATCAATAAGAGCTAAGGGAGGGAGATGATTTTTTAATTCTTTTAAAAATTCCCTACCATCGGAGTCCTCCCCTTCAATTTCCATTTCTACTCCCTGGTTGGAGTTACAAATCCATCCATATAAATTATATTTTTTTACCAATTTATGAATAAAGGGACGAAAACCTACTCCCTGAACAATACCATATATAGTAAGCTTGTATCTTATTTTCATCTTTTCCCCGAAATATATTTAAGTACAATGGTTTTTGGTTGAAGGTTTTAGTTTTCAGCTAAAACATTTAGTAACTGTTATTTTTCTATTTTTGATATTTATCTATTACTTTTAGTTATATTTCATTAAAATCAAATATATGACGCTATATCTTCTTCACACTATATGCTATACGAATACTAAATATACTATGTACTAGTTGTGAAGTTAGGTAAAGAATATCTCTACAACTTCTTATCTTGTTGATAATCAGAGAAAAATTTTCTGGCAATTACATAGGCAGCAAAATCGTCATAAGGTCGAGGAGGTATGCGAAGAGAAATAGGAATAAGTTTTAACCAGCCGGTTGGCGGATTATGTTCAAAGAAATATCTCCTTGCTAACCTGGTAGTATCTTCTTCTGTTATTACAGTGATAAATAACTCCGGAAAATTTTTCTTGATAACTGCAATAATATTTTCTGAATTTGTTCCACTTCCCACTACTATGCTTTTAATCTGGTATTTTCCTAAATAATTTTTTACCCGGTCCATCAATCTCTCATTGTTTACAACCTCACCTGCTATATATCTTAATTTGTAATCCACCAGTGCTATACCGCACTTTTTTCTACCTGGATCAATCGATAGTATAAATTTTTTCACTTTTAATCCCTTTATCAATTCATTGTATCGTTATAGCAACAGCATAGATAAATCTTCAAACTGACCTTAATTATCAATTCGTTCAGAATGGGCATAAATATTCATTCTTTCCCCACGTGCAAATCCAATAAGAGTGATTCCTTGCTTATCCGCCAGTTGAATCGCATAATCAGTGGGAGCAGATCGGGAAATAACAATAGGAATATTTCCCTTTATAATTTTCTGCATAATTCCAGAAGTAATACGACAGGAAGTCAAAATTATCTTATCATCTGTATTAATATTCTTTAAGAATGCCTCTCCTAAAATTCTGTCTATTGTATTATAACGACTTATATCCTCGCAAAATAGAACAAGACAACCATTAAGATTAGCTAAACCACAATTATGTACACCGCCACTTAACTTAAAAAATTCAGCTTTTTCCTGCATAAGAGTGATGAGCAAATAAATAGTGCTGATATTGAGTTTGCTACTATTTTCAATAGACAGGGGTCCTCTATTTCCTGGTACTGTTTGCTTAATTTGATTAATAAGATTAGCACTGTATATTTTATCCGGCGAAAATAAAGAATTATTAATCTGGAAATATATTCCTTTCTTCCCTGTTTTAGTTGAAATTATTCCATTCTTATCCTGCACAATACCTGCACTGTATAGAAACCCTGTTGCTAAATATTTCAAATTACCCGGACTGCAATTTAAGGTAACAATATATTTCTGATTAACATAAATATTTAAAGTTTTCTCTTTGGCTACTAAATCAATAACCTTATTTCTCTCATATTTATTAACCTGGATTATTTCAGTTTCAGTGCCCTTATTATTTGTTAACATTCTTTTTTCTCCGGTCTATTTCCAATTTCTCTGCCTCAATAAAATCACCTTGAAAATTAATATTAAAAAAAGAATGTAATTCTGGATCACATCTTCTGATTTCCATTTCGGTAATCCAGCGAATTTTTAAAAAGGGAAAAATATCTCTTACCGCCAGGGTACCCTTTTTTAAATTCTGTTCAATTATTTTCAGGCAATTTTTACTATAAATGGCACATAAAGGTTCGAATAATTCCTTGCCATGAGTGGGAATTACTATATCATAACCTTCCATATTTTCTATCATATATGCAACTAATCTTTTCTCAATAAAGGGCATATCATATCCTATAACTAGATTATAAAATGTTTTGGAATATTGTAAACCTGAAAAAATCCCTCCTAATGGCCCTTTTTGGGGGTAGATATCCTCTACAGTTAACTTATATTGGGGAAATCTATCTCTGGGTCCTACAATAATAATATCTTGCTCTGTAATCCCTTCTATAGAAAGAATATTTAAAATAACTCGTTTTATAAGGATAGTGCCCCTAAATTTCAGATAGCCTTTATCTTTACCTAAACCTATTCTGCTGCTTCTACCGCCTGCTAATACTATAACTGAAATAGCAGTATATTTTTTCTCTATATTCATTTTTATACTCACTAATTTAGATCAATAGTAAGAAACAAAATCATCATGAGTGCATATTATAAATAAGTTAAAAAGGGCTATACCTATTCTTACCAGTATAGCCCTGAATTCCTTTAATTATTTCTGTTCTATATATTATTTATTATCTCTTAAATAAACATACCAATATATAGTAGCAACAAAGAAGGCTCCGCCAATTATATTGCCTATAGTTACTGGTAATAAATTATTAAATAAAAAACTACCCCAATTCAATCGGCTAAGCTGATCCGTTAATCCTGCTGCTGCTACTATTGAAGTATTATTTTTTAACAATATACCCATGGGTACAAAATACATATTGGCAATACTATGCTCAAAACCACTGGCTACAAAAGCCATAATGGGGAAATAGATACCAAGAATTTTACCAGGAACATCCTTAGCTGCTACTGCCATCCATACTGCCAGGCATACCAGCCAGTTACAGAGAATTCCTCGTGCTATAGCTGCACTCCAGGTTAGATTAACCTTACCATTGGCTATGGCCAAAGCCTTTGCTCCTACAGCAAAATTTCCGGTCTTCCAAAGCTGAGCATTATACATCAACCATACTATCAAAAGAGAACCAATAAAATTTGCTATATATACCCAAACCCAGCTGTTTAACAATTTTCCTACTGTAACATTCTGGTTTAAAGTGCCCACCACGATTAAATTATTTCCGGTAAATAATTCTGCTCCGGCAATAACAACCAGCATAAGACCAACTGAAAAAACACTACCAAATAAAAATTTAGTAATCCCATCACCTACAAATTTTACTGCATCATAAGTAACCATAGTAGCCAGTTGCGCACCAAAACTGATATAAGCACCCGCCAGAATACCTAAGATAATCATTTTACTCCATGACAGACCAGCCTTGTTCTTGCCAATAGTACAAAAAGCATTAGCAATTGCACCTGGTGGATTACATGGCGTTGTTACATCTTGCGCTAATTGAATTTTATCTTTCTCTGTACTCAACTTAGTATCCTCCTTTTTTAATAATATTTATTTTTAGGATATCTTTTTAATTTTAACAGCACACACTTTATACTCTGGTATCTTAGAAACTGGATCGAGGGCTGCAATTGTTAATAAATTAGCAGCAGCTTCATGGAAATGGAAACTCATGAATACTACACCATTATCAGATTTTTCAGTTACCTTAGCCTTTGCCTGAATCTTTCCTCTTCGAGAGGTAACTTCAACCATTTCACCATCTTTTATACTTAATTCGCTGGCATCCTGAGGGCTAATCTCAACTAATGCTTCTTTATATACTTCGCTTAGCCCTTTAGATTTTCGGGTAACTGTACCGGTATGGAAATGATATAATACTCTTCCAGTAGTAAAGATTAAAGGATATTCTTCATCAGGAAGTTCGGCAGCCTCTCTAAATTCAACTGGGAAGAACTTTCCCTTTCCTCTGCTAAACTTATCCTTATGCAGGAACCTTGTCCCAGGATGTTTGGTATCTGGACAAGGCCATTGCAACCCTTCTTTTTCCAATCTTGGATAGAGTATCCCTCCATAAATTGGAGTGAGTTGAGCAATTTCTTCCATAATTTCAGCAGGGCTATTGTAGCTCATATTATTATATCCCATTTTCTGAGCTAGTTCACAGATTATCTGCCATTCCGGTTTTGATTCTCCTATTGGTTCAATAGCTTTATAGAATCTTTGCACTCTTCTCTCAGTATTAGTAATAGTGCCATCTTTCTCAGCAAAACTAACACCAGGCAACACTACATCAGCCATTTCAGCTGTTTCAGTCATAAACATATCTGATACCACTAAAAAATCAGTTTTCTTTAAAGCTTCACGGGCGTGGTTTAAATCAGGATCTGACATAGCTGGATTTTCTGCCATAATGAATATACCTCTCACTTTGCCATCATATGCGGCATTAAGTATTTCAACAACTGTGAGTCCGACCTTATTTGACAATTCAGCCTGCCAGGCTTTAGAAAACTTCTCTTGAATTGCGGGGTCCGCTACGGTCTGATAACCGGAATACACATTGGGCAAAGCTCCCATATCACAAGCGCCCTGAACATTACTTTGTCCCCTTAAAGGATTTACTCCTGAACTCTCCTTCCCTACATTACCAGTTAACATCGCTATATTGGCAGTTGAAAGAACATTATCAGTACCGCTGGTATGTTGGGTAATCCCCATGGAATAAATTAAAGAAGTATTAGGACCTTTAGCATAAATTCTTGCTGCTTTCCTGATATCATCGGCAGGAACTCCGGTAATCTTCGCTACTATTTCTGGGGTATACTTGAGAACTACTTCCTTCATTTTTTCATAATCTTCGGTTCGTTTTTTAATAAATTCCTTATCTTCCAATCCCTCAGTAATTATAACATTCATCAAACCATTAAACAGGGCTACATCTGTTCCTGGTCTATGCCTTAACCAGAGAGTAGCATATTTGACTAACTCTATTTCTCTAGGATCAGCTACAATTAATTTTGCTCCATTTTTAGTTACTGCTTTTTTTATTTCCAGGGCAATGATAGGATGGTTCTCAGTAGTGTTGGAACCGGTTAAATAAATAACCGAAGCATGGGCAATTTCCGTAATAGAATTAGTCATGGCACCACTACCAAAGGTTTGAGCCAAGCCAGCAACAGTGGCTGAATGGCAAAGCCGGGCACAATGGTCAACATTATTCGTTCCCAGGACTGCCCTGGCAAATTTCATTAGTAGATAGTTTTCTTCATTAGTACATTTGGCTGAAGAAAGAACCGCTAAGCTATCTTTTCCGCTTTCTTCTTTGATCTCTTGAAATTTATCACTGATTAACTGCAGCGCTTCATCCCAGGAAGCTGGTTCTAATTTACCATTTTTCCTGATTAAGGGAGTTTTTAAGCGATCTTCCCTATGAATATAATCATTTCCAAAACGCCCTTTCACACAGAGATTAATGCCATTGACAACACTATCAGGATTGGAAGTAACCTTAACTACCTTGCCATCTTTAATATTCAGGTCAAATCCGCATCCACATCCACAGTAATTACAGGTAGTATGAACTTTTTCAAATTCCCAGGCTCTTCCTTTTCCTATAGCTGCCTTATCAGTTAATGCTCCAACAGGGCATACCGCAACACACTGTCCACAAGAAACACAATTAGAATAATCGGGATTTTTTTCTGAACCAATAGTAATTTTTGTTTCATGTCCTAATTTATTGCCCAATCCGGCAATGACTTCTGTTTTTGTACCACGATATCCGAATCCAATAGCTCTTGATTGTTGAATCTCGTTACATATCTCTACACATCTTCGACAAAGAATGCATTTATTCAAATCTCTTAAAATAAAAGGATTACTTTCGTCGATAGGAAGGTTTCTTTCACTTCTGCCAAAACCGGATTCTTTAATCCCCAATTCATAAGCTAAGTCTTGCAAATCACATTCACCATTCTTCTCACAGGTCATACAATCCAGAGGATGCGTAGTTAATAATAATTCCAATACGGCTCGGCGAGCGTTAATTACCCTTTCACTATGGGTATACACTACCATACCTTCCTGTACTGGATATACACATGAGGCAACCAGACAGGGATGACCTTTAACCTCTACCACACACATACGACAAGAGCCTGGATAATGATTGATTTCTGGCATAGCACATAACGTGGGAATTCTTATGCCTGCCTTAGTTGCTGCATCCAGGATTGTTGAATCAGGCTCTACCATAATTTTTTTGTCATTTATTGTTACTTGGACCAACGGCATCGCCATTTTTTCCTTTTTTATTCCTGTATCTTTCATTTTAATTCTATTTCAATCCTTTCTTTCAATATTAGTCCTCTCGATATTCACAACGTAAGCACCTGCTGCTTTCTCTACAGGTTATCTCTTTATTCCATGTTTTTTCTACCTCGTTATGAACTCCTCTTTCTTGAATCGGAAGGAGATGGACCTGAGAACGTGCGTAATCTACTGGATCTGATTCAGGATCAAAATCCACGTTAATTGGATCTTTTATCCTCCAGGGATAAACTCTCTTTTTACCAGTTAAATAAAAATCAATAGCTTCAGCAGCATTCTGTGCTTCTCCTATCGCCTCAACTACAGTAGCAGGACCTAATGCCACATCACCACCGGCAAAAACATCTTGTATTTTGGTTACTCCTTTTTCAGTGGGAATAGTCTGATCCCGATTGAGAACAATTTCTTCATTATGGAATAAATCTGAAATAGCAGGTTTTTGCCCAATAGATAAGATTAAACAATCGACTTTCTTGATAAAAGTAGATTCTTTAATTTCAATGGGCTTACGCCGACCAGAAGCATCATAATTGCCTAATTTCATATTCACTAACTCTACTTCCAGGAAATCTTTGTTTGATTTCACTGACTTTATATTTTGTAGTAAAGAAATCTTTATACCTTCTCTTTCAGCTTCATTAACTTCAGCTTCATCAGCAGGCATTTCTTCTCTGGTTCTTCGATAAACGATGGTAACCTTTGCTCCAAGCCTTTTAGCAGTTCTAGCTGCATCAATGGCAGAATTACCGCCACCAATCACTATTACCTCTTTGCCAATATCAAGCTTTTCCTTTCTATTAAATTTAGATAAGAATTCTAAACCGCTAAAAATTCTGGAATCATCTAAGTTGTCCATCTCAGGCATAATGCAGTCCCAGGCACCAGCAGAAACATAGAATGCTTGGTAACCTTCTTTTCTCAGCTGATCTAAAGTCATATCCTCTCCAATCCTTGTGTTTGTTTGTATCTTAACTCCGTAATCTACCAGTGCTTGAATCTCTTTTTTCACAATATTCTTTGGTAAACGATAAGATGGGATAGCATAGGTTAACATTCCTCCAGCTTTTGGTTGTGCTTCAAATACTGTTGTTTCATATCCTAACATAGTTAGAAAATAAGCATTGGAAAGTCCAGAAGGACCACCACCAATAATGGCAACTTTTTTACCATTTTTACTATTTTTTTCAGGGAAACAATCCAGATAATTATCAACCTGATCAGCCATAAATCTCTTGACAGCACGAATATTGATGGCATCATCAATATCCTTTCTTCGACATCTGGATTCACAGAAAGCAGGGCATACCCTTCCGCATACCGCTGGAAAAGGATTTGTTCTTAAGTGTGCCTGCATTGCTTTTTTATATTGACCCTCTTTGGTGTAAGCCAGATATGCCGGTACATTAACTGAAGCAGGACAAGAATTATTACAAGGTGCATATACTAATTCTGCACATACTCCTGCTCTACATTTCTTATCTCTAATATGTTCGATATACTCATGTCTAAAGTATCTTAATGTGGATAGAACCGGATTGGGGGCAGTTTGTCCTAATCCACAAAGAGCTGTATCTTTAATTCGATAAGATAATTCTTCCAGGGTATCCAGATCTTCCATCTTGCCCTTACCTTCACAAATCCTGGTTAATATCTCCAGCATCACCCTGGTACCTTCACGAC
The DNA here is from genome assembly GCA_028717805.1 of Atribacterota bacterium. Lineage (NCBI taxonomy): Bacteria > Pseudomonadati > Atribacterota > Atribacterota bacterium. The sequence continues at coordinate 45,502 of JAQUNC010000005.1, read as the reverse complement.
AAGGAGTGCATTTACCACAAGATTCGTCCTGAATAAACTCCATAAAATAACGGGCTATATCGACCATACAGGTATCTTCATCCATTACTATCAATCCGCCTGAGCCCATAATGGCACCCAGCTCTTTTAATGTTTCATAATCAACTATTGTATTCAGATGTTGTGCTGGAATGCAACCACCAGACGGACCGCCAATTTGAACAGCTTTAAATTTTTTATTTCCCGGAATCCCTCCGCCTATATTATAAACAACTTCACCTAGGGTAATACCTATGGGGACTTCAATTAAACCGGTATTGTTAATATTTCCAGCCAGAGCAAATATCTTAGTTCCTTTACTCTTTTCAGTTCCAACAGAAGCAAAATTTTCAGCTCCATATAAAATTATATAAGGTATATTAGCCAGCGTTTCTACATTATTTAAAACAGTAGGGGATTCAAATAATCCTTTATTAGCAGGGAAGGGAGGTCTTGGCCTGGGTTCTCCCCTCTTGCCTTCAATAGAGCGCATTAAAGCAGTTTCCTCACCACAAACAAATGCTCCCGCACCCATTCTAATTTCAACATCAAAATCAAAACCAGTCCCCAGGATATTCTTGCCCAGTAGCTGATGTTTCCTCATCTCTTTGATGGCAATCTTTAGCCTTTCAATAGCCAAGGGATACTCCGCTCGTACATAAATATATCCCTGGTTAGCTCCAATAGCATAACCGCCAATCATCATAGCTTCTAATACACTGTAAGAGTCTCCTTCTAGCATACTACGATCCATAAATGCACCGGGATCACCTTCGTCTGCATTACATAAAATATATTTTTGTTTTCCAGAGGCTCTTGCTGCAAATTCCCACTTCAATCCAGTTGGAAAACCGGCACCACCTCTACCTCTCAACCCTGATTTTTTAATCTCATCAATTACTTGCTGGGGAGTCATCTCTGTCAAAGCTTTCCCTAAAGCCATAAAACCATCAGCGCCGATATAATCATCAATGGTGTTAACATCAATAATTCCACAGTTTCGGCGAGCAATTTTTCTCTGTAATTTAAAGAAATCAATATCTTCTATCATAGCTACTAATTCTTCTGTTTTTGGCTTTTTATAAAAAAGCCGCTGCACTACTCTGCCTTTTAAGATATGTTCCTGTACAATTTCCCGGGCATCCTCTGGTTTTAATTGTTGATAAAACACTCCATCAGGATAAACAACCATAATGGGTCCCAGTTCACATATACCCATACATCCAGTGGTAATAATTTCTACCTCTTTTTCCAGATTAGCCTCTTTTAATGCCACTTCCAACGCTTCTCTAACTCTTACTGAACCATTAGACATACAAGAAGTACCATGACATAGAAGAAGCTGAACTCTTATATTATTCATAATTTATGTACTCCTTATTAAACTATTTGTATTTCTCTAAAATTGCGTCTAATTTACTGGGAGTTAACCGACCATGAACTTCATTGTCAATCATAATAACTGGAGCCATTCCGCATGACCCAAAACAACGTTGTTCTCCTAAAGTAAATCTCAGATCTTCTGTTGTTTCTCCTATCTTTATACCCAATTTATTTTCTAATGCCTCCAGAATCTTTTTAGCACCTCTTACATAACAAGCTGTTCCCATGCAGATTGTAATAGTATGCCGACCTACAGGTTGTGTTTTGAAATAAGAATAAAATGTAACCACTCCAAATACTTCACTAACAGAAATATTCATCTCCTCGGCAACGAATTTTTGGACTTCTGAAGGTAAATAACCAAACAAGGATTGCGCTTTATACAAGACGGGGATTAAATAGCCCCTTTTCTCTTGATTATCTCTAATAAAACTCCCTAATTCCTGGTACTTTTCTTCAACAGTGCATTCATCATTTTTAATGATAGTTGTTTCACTCATTATTTTTTCCCCTTTGAAAATAAATATTTTTCTACTACTCTATTGTTTAAAACATGATCGTTAAAGATTGTCCTTGCTGCTTCTACATCAACATTGCGATAAGTTACCGGTCTATCTTCTTCTACATACACATGAATCATAGGTTCTTGGGCGCAAAAACCAAAACATCCTGAAGCGGTAATAATAATATCCGTTTTTTTGCTTTTTTCAATCAATTCCAAGAATTCATTCATTGTTTCTCTCGCCCCAGCAGCTATTCCACAACTACCCATTCCTACTACTATCTTGACACGATGCTTTCCCGATCTAAGCTTTAAATCTTTCTTTACCTTCTCCCGCATCATTTTTAGTTCTTCTAAATTTTTCATAGCTCCTCCTCTCCAAACATTAATTTGTATTGAATAATATTAATACCTTAAAAATAAGTTACCTAATATTTATTTTTTTAAATTCTTTTTGTAATACCTCATAAATATGTTTTCTTATTTTTATATAATTTTTTAATCCTTTAGCAATTTCATTGCGTAATTCCAGGAAATCTAAAATCAGTTCCTCTCTATCTTCTTTTGTAATAAATAATTTAAGATTAATTTCCGGCCAGGCAAAGAATATATCTGTAAAAGTCCAAGCCAAATCACCAAAAGGTTTGGCATCAATATGAGACATGTCTATCTTAAATTGAAGCGCAGTCCCTCCTTTTTTATTTATCCTTCTTATCTTTAAATATCCGCCGGTATCCTCTGCTGTTCTTTTTAATAAGGGAAGACCCAGTCCAACTCTTCTGGTCTTCCTAGAAGTTACAAAAGGATCTAATACTTCCTGCCCAATAATTCCTTTCCCATTATCGGAAATGCTACAAAAAAAAATACTTTTAGTGTAAGTTATTTTCACAATAACTTCATTTGCCCCGGCATTAACTGAATTTTCTATAATATCAAAGAGATGGTCCGCTATATTTTTCATTTCCGGTCTTCCTTAGAAAATCTTGCAATGAGTTAAAATCTATTACATGATTATCATCTTTTACTTCCAAAAAAAATGTTCCAATATCTTCCAAAAAGTGGCTATCTGAACCGCTAATTACCGGGAATCCTTCCAGTAAATCTCCTATTTCATATTTCTTATTTATCCATTCGAATCTTGATACTTCTACTGCATCAAAATTACTAGTAGGATCTAAAAAACCTATCTGGCTTTTTATACTACAGTAATCTCTATTAATATGAGCCGGTATTGCTATTCCACCCAGAAAATGAATGAAGTCAATCAACTCATCTAAGCTTATTTGTAAAGCATTTTGTCTTAGCATATAATCTATTTCAACTATCTCTCCTTTTTCATCATAGATTAGCTGGTCACCAAAAAAAGAAGGTTTATTATTCATTTTTGGCAGACAATCATTTATCTTCTTCTCCATCTCTCTCATACTAAATTCATCTGGGAAATAACCCAATAAGTGAATCTCTTCCCGGGTAGTCAGCTCAATCCCGAGAATAACATTAACCGAGCTTTTTTTATTAATTTTACTAATTAAAATCGAATGGGCAACCGCATTGTGATCAGTAATAGCAATTAGGTTGAATCCACTTTTTTCTGCCTTTTTCAATATATTTTGTGGTGACATAATATTTTCCCCACACGCTGAAAGAGAAGAGTGAATATGTAAATCAATCTTGATCAGATTTGCCTCCCAGCATCTGGTACAATAGACCACATATTTGAAAAGAATTTTTTTCAGTTCTCAATAGATTAATCTGTTCTTCCCTGGCTTTTTCTATCAATTCCTGGTTTATTTCTACATTATTGGTAAAGATAATTGCCCTTATATCCTTGATCAGCGCTACAGCTATACTGTTTTTATGTGCTTGGATAGTAATCCATACACTATCATTGCTGGCATGGGCAATAACATCTGACATTAAATCTCCACAATAACCTGTTTTGATTTCCTCATCTGAACAGAATACAATCTTCTGCAAAGAACATCTAACTATAATCTGGCTTAATTTCATCTCTATCCTCCTATATGGATAACTGCTTTTAAAATAGTACCGGTTTCCATAGAAGATTCTAATTCTAGATGATCAGCGCATTTTTTTATATTGGGCAAACCCATGCCTGCACCAAATCCTAAAGCTCTGATCTGTTCAGAAGCAGTTGTAAAACCAGGTTTCATTGCTTCTTCTATATCCGGAATACCTGGCCCATAATCAACAGCAGTAATAATAATACTATTCTGTTCCAATTCTACTGAAATATATCCCCCCAAGGAATGGATACTAATATTCATCTCTGCCTCATAACAAATAATGGCAACTCTTCGAATAATCTGTTTATCTATGGTCATTTTTTGTAGATAAGTTCTTATGATACTGGCTACTCTGCCAGCATTATCAAAGTCAGCTTTTTTGACTTCAAAACGAAGTGGTTTCTGTGGAGTATTCTTAATTAAGGTATCGGAAAGCTGATAATTTCTGTTTTCTTTTTGTTCCACTTTCTCGGCAATGGTTTGAATAGTTAGCAGCAGTCGATTTAAAATATCTCCCATAGTTATGATACCAACTATTTTACGGGAATGGGCATTCCCTGTTACCGGTAAACGACCAAATTTATATCTTTCAAACTTCTTTATAGCTGAAACCAAAGAATAATTTTGAGGAATGGTTATCACATCTTTAGTCATATAATCTTTTACCGTATCGTTCACATAATCTTCATCCAGAGCAGTAATTACATTATCAATACTGACAATGCCAATTATATTTTTCTGCTCATCCAGGATTGGAACTCCTGAAATTCTATTTTGTTTCAAAGACAATTGAATCTCACGAAAGGTAGCCTGCTCACCAAAAAAAATTACCTTACTGGTCATAGCATCTTTCACTTTTAACTCATAAATCAGCTCATTGGCTAAAGTTAATTTTTCTCTGGAATGTAAAATTGTCATTTCTTCTCTTCACTAATAATTGCCTCAACAATTGCCCGACAGGCATCAAACATTGTTTTGGAGGTCATTAAAAGTGGGATACGGTGGGAACGAGCTAGACCAATTGCTTCCTGTTCAGGAGCTTTCCCCCTCACAAAAACCACACCTACCCCTCCGGCAATCTCAGCGGTTCTTACCACCTGATGAGAGGTTAATCCAGTTAATAATAAAAAATTGTCCTTGCTTAAAGCAAGAACATCACTTAATAGATCACTGGCTGCAAACTCCTCAATATTCTGATCTAGCAAGTCTTCTCCAGTCAAGACCTCGGCATCTAATGTATTGACAATATCTTTTATTTTCATAATATACTCTCATGAATATAAAGTTTAAATAAATAGAAAAGGTAATAACTAAAATAAATAAAAATTAATCGTGATATTGTTTTCTGCTAAAAGATAAATTTGTGAAAAATATCACAAAGCACACCAAGTCATTTTATCATATGCCCTTAATATATGTCAAACTCATCCTTAAATTTATGGCCATAAATTATTTCGTCATCTAGTTTTATTTTAAATACATCACTCCTGTTAACAAATAATAATTTTATAAAATTTAAGATAAGTAATAGACCAGCTTTTCAAGTTCAATAGCAATATCAATATGTTTAATTGATATTTTCCGGGGATGTTTTATACTAATAGGAGCAAAATTAAGTATTGACCTGACTCCTCCAGCAATCATCTGGTCAGCTACTTCTTGAGCCGATTGGGAAGGTACTGCAATAATACCAATTCGTATTTTCTGCTCTTTTAGAAATTTTTCCATGTCCTGGATATGTCTGATCCTGATATTGCCAATTTTTTTACCTACTTTAGCCATATCATTATCAAATACTGCTTTTATGATAAAGCCTCTTTTGAGGAATCCTTTATAACAAAGGAAGGCAGTCCCTAAATTACCAGCACCAGCGAGTACTAAATTCCATTTTTGATTTGATTTCAATATCTCCTTTAATTTAGTGAATAATTCCAGGACAGGATAGCCAATTCCCCTTTTCCCAAATTCACCAAAATAAGAAAGGTCTTTTCTAATCTGATGGGGATTAATGCCGGTTATATCTGACAGTCTGGACGAGGAAATTGTAGAAAATTCATTAACTCTCTTTGCTTCAATCAAAGATGCTAAGGTTCTATGATAAATTGACAATCGATCGATAGTAGCTTGCGGAATGTATTTTTTACTAATCTTAATAAGAAATTATCCTTTCTAAATATTGTATCTCTGAAAGACTGTCTGAATAATCTTCTTGTTATCTCTGGGTAATCCAGGTTTCATAACCCATTCTTTTTAATTGCTGAGAAGCTTCTTCAGCCTGTGCTCGCAAGGAGTAAGCACCTACCTGCACTTTAAAAGCCTTATTGTGTTCTATAACAAAGGTCTGAAATCCACGATTTTCAATTTCTCTGGCTAAATCCCTGGCATTGCTCTCAATAGAAAAGTAACCTACCTGAATGGTATAAACTGTACCTGATGGAGTTACTGTTTCAGTCTGACTAACAGAAACTTCCTGCTTTGGCGGTGTAGGTGTAGTCACAGTCTGTCGGGATACTAAATCACTTTCCTTCTGAGCCATTTGCTCTGTTGTTTGGCTTGAAACTTCTCTTTCTACTGGCTTTTGTGGTATAGGTGCTTCAGATTCAGTCGGTCTTTCACCATTAGGAATATCCTGAGCAATTAACTGATCAATTTCCCTTTGCTCTTCTTCACCTACTTTAACCATTTCCTCTCTAGAAATAGTTTGCTGTTCTGACTCTAATTTCTCTGGAGGCAAGAAACTCTTTTCCCTTGCCATATAAAAGGCAATGGATAAGATAACTATCGCTCCAACTAAGATAATGAGGGTTTCCAGATTACTCCTGGTTTTTCTTTTATAAATACGTCTGGTTCTTCTCAAAGATATGCCCCTCCTTTAATCAAAATAGTCAGGGGATATTCCCCCCTACCATCCTTCTGTCTATTTTTTAAATCCATATTGATTTTTTGTCAAACTTTACCCGATAATATTATTAGAAAATTCTGTTTTAAAAACATTCAGAGTATATGATTCAAACAACAAAAGGAAATTATATCTTTATTATAATATAATATTACAATCCTTTGTGCTTTACTGCAACTTTTTATAATCATTGCTCCAATAGTAAATATTATAGTTTAATTAAACCTCAATATTATGTTATTACAATATCATATTTGAGTTATGTTCTATAATACATTCTTTCATTACAGTTCTGATTTACTTTTTTGCAGCTTTATTCAAACAGGACTACTATAGTACAATAACCATAATCTACATACCCTTATTTTTATGATATTATATTAGCATAGACTCGATGATAATATAAGTTAGGAACTTAATTATAAAATATTTAAATTTTTAAAGATTAAGGAATACTTTTTCAATGTCCAAAAATTGTCTCCTAGGGATAGGTAATTCCCTAAGGTCTGATGATGGTGCTGGTTCTTTTATTGCCCAGCATTTCAAGCATCATAACTGGATGGTGATAGACGGAAAATCGGCTCCAGAAAACTACACTTCAGTTATTAAAAATATTCATCCTGAACTGTTGGTAATTATCGATGCTGTTGAAATGAATCTTATTGCAGGTAGTATTAGGGTAATCCCCGTAGAAAAAATTGTTTCCCTGCAACTTTCCACTCATTACCTGTCTCTGTCCTATCTCATAGAATACTTGACTCCTGATTGCCATAAAATCATACTTATCGGTATTCAACCTCTTTCAACTGAAATGAGTGAAAATTTAAGTAAACCAGTGCTAAAGGCATGCTATCAGCTTAAAAACTTATTGGAAAAGAACCAGCTTAAAGCTATTCCAATTTTCACCTAATCCTTTCTCCTTTTACTCTTCTATCGACTAGAAAGAATTATAAATTTCAAACTGACTTAATGTATAGGCAAACACATACCTATACCACTGATAGCTTTAAGAACTTTTATGCTAGACTAAACTTTTTTAAAATTACTTTTTATTCTCCCCTTTTCTTTTTTATGTAATATTTTATTTAATCTTAACAATCTAAGTAACAGTAACACAACTTACCACTTTGAACCTCGAGTAGAAAATAGTCAATTAGTATACATCAATCTTTGTGGTAAAGTCGTTTCATGTAACCATCAAACAGTCTTTCAAGATATTACTAATGGTTATATAAAAATCAAATACTAAGATACTTCATAAAAATGTAGCATCTTAGTATTTTATAAAACAATCATTATACTTCATCTTATCTTGTTTAATTTAAATTATTGGACAATCATCTCTGAATCAAAACGATCTTCATTTGCTAAAAGAAAGTTTTCAGACATACTCAGACAATTGACCGGACAAACATCATTACACTGTGCACAAAATATACAGCGGTCAATTCTGATTTTAATCTTTTTTTCTTCCGGAAGAAATTCAATCGCTCGGGAAGGACATACCCTAACACATAAGCGACATCCGATACATTTTTCCCTATCATAGACTATTTTCCCTCTAAATTTCTCCGGTACCGTTACCGGTGAGTTTATCTTCACCTGGCCATCCTGGACTTTTTTAATAAGATCAGTAACAGTTGTTTGGCTGGGATAATATTTCACCGGGAAACAGTTCGTTGCAGGTCTATGAAAAAGTTGTTTGATTAACTCAAACACTATTGGTGTCGGCATTCTTTATCACCTCATTTCATCTATATTGCCTGTTAATCAGGGTAGATAGGCCTTAAAATCCCTTAAAGTAAATACATTTTAAAAAAATTTCTTTTATTTTATAATCAGGATATCCCTAGGGAATTCTTCCCCTTAGGAATATCTGAACACTTCTTCTATATAGATTATGTAAATAAATTATCTTTAGCAATATCAAAACTTCAAAGAAATTTCGATATTAGATAATATAATCAATAGCTATCAATAATAAACCCATCAAACCAACTATAGAAAGAAATACTAAATAAGCAACTGAAGCTTGATCAATTTTTAAACGTGCTATAGCAACTCTAATAAAGGTTGCTTCAAAGAATATGACAATGAATAATTTAAAGAAAAAGAATAACGTATCGACAATATAGGCAAAGAAGCCATTTAATGAAAATAAATGGGCAATATTATATGGGAAAAATAAAACAACAGTCAAGGCTCCCATTACTATCATTTTTACTGCATTAGCCAGTTCAAATAAGGCTAAATTTCGACCAGAATACTCCACCAAGATGCCTCCTGCCAGTTCGGTTTCTGCTTCAGGAATATCAAAAGGAACAATGGATAACTCTGCTGGAGTTACAATAGCTAAGGTAAAGAGCAACAATATGGCGCCAATAAAACCCAGCGGGCCAACTAAACTCCAGATAGGATTAGCACTTAAAACTGCTAAGGAAAAAACCTTTAATCCGGGGTAGGCCAAATTTAATCTCCACCCTAAAGCAACAATGGTAGTAACCAGAGGGAGTTCATAACTCATCATCAAAACCATCTCTCTTTGTGCTCCAATACTGGCATAAGTAGATCCTGAAGAAAAACCACCAGCTACCAGGGCAATTGCTGGTATAGCCAGCAGATAGGCAATTAATATCAAATCACCAGAATTTCCAAACAATGCTGGTAGCGAACCATAAGGAATATAAAATAAAATGGTAATTGTGGAAACCAGAGCTAGCATTGGTGCACCATTAAAAATCCAGGGAATAGCATTTTCGGGAACGATATTTTCCTTTATCATTAGCTTAAAAAAATCAAGAAAAGGCTGTCTAACCGGAGGTCCTACCCGGGATTGCATCATAGCAGCTAATTTACGATCAATGCCTTTATAGAATAAACCTACCAATATACCAATTACAGCAATTATTAGAGCGCTAACAATTTTGAGAATAAAGATTAAAATACTGCTCCCACTCATCTTAACATCCTCCTGGTTTTTTCGATACTTAACTTTCTTAATTCTTCTCTAGTTAACACCTGTTTTTTATAGGTATTAGAATCAACCAGTGTTACTCTATCCATACAACCAATGCAGGGATCAATGGAAGCTATTACAATAGGAATATCTGCTACTTCCTGCCTCTGTAACATTGGCATCCAGGACATTAGATTATTATAAGTCGGTGCTCTTGCTTTCCACACCTCTGGATTTTCCGATTCATTTAATTTTACATAGTGAATAACTTCACCACGTGGAGCTTCATGTCTGCCCACACCTTCTCCCTTCACTTTTTTCAAAACACCTAATAACTTGGCAATTTTTGGCTCTGATAATATTTCTCCATCAGGTAAGTTGTTGATACAATATTCTATAATCTGGACAGACTGAAAAACCTCCAATATTCGAACAATAATACGATCAAAAACATCGCCATTTACTTCACCAGAATAACTATCCGGTGTGATAGCTTGAACATCAAAATCAGCATAAGCCGAATATGGCTGATCCTGTCTGATATCTTTTTTTACTCCTGAAGCTCTGGTTGTAGGACCAACACTGGCTAAATTGAGTGCTTCCTCATAGGTTAAAATACCAACATTCTTAGTCCTTAAGGCAATACTGGGATCTTTGAGAAAAACATCTTCTAGTTTCTGATAAACATCCTTATAATATTGTAAAGTTTTTCTAATCCAAGGAATTTGTTGCTCCGTAATGTCCCTTCTAACTCCACCAATCATAAACATCCCATAATTTACCCGGTTACCAGTAAGCATTTCCAATAGATCCATTACCTCTTCTCTCACTTTCCAGGAAAGGAATAAGACTGAATCAAAACCTAACTCATGTGCGGCTACTCCTGCCCAGAGAATATGAGAATGAATTCTTTCTAACTCAGAAATAATAACTCTAATATATTCTGCTCTGGGCGGCACCTCTATACCAGCAGCGTTTTCAACGGCACGACAAAAAGCAAAGGGATGAGAAGCTGAACATATCCCGCAAATTCTTTCTGCCAGATATATTATTTGAATAATATTTCTATTTCTTCCCATAAATTCGATACCCCGATGATTATCACCCGGTGCTAAATCTACCGACTGAATTCTTTCGCCGGATATCTCAAAATTGAAGGTCATTGGTTCTTCCAATGACGGATGAATAGGCCCGATGGGTACCTTATAAGTAGATTTACTCAACTATAATCACCTCAACTTTCCTTTGGAACGAGTTCGTCCAAGCCTTTTTGATCTTTTCGGAAGGGAAAAACATTTTTAGGGAAATCGTATGGTAAAAAGATATTTCGCATATCCGGAAGTCCTATGAATTCTACTCCCAACATCTCTTTAATTTCCCTTTCTGTTGTTTGAGCTCCAGGAATTAAATCAGTTATACTCTCGATAGCTGGATTCTTTCTCTCTAATCTCACCTTGACATTAATTGAAATTTCTTTAAATTTCTCTCCATAAAAGAGGGAAAAAAGATAAACCAGTTCAATGGTTTCGCCGGTATCATGACCGGAAATAATAGCAATGTGAGGATATTGTAAACTCATTAATAGCTTCACAGTACCCCTGAATTTTTCTCTTTTCACCTCTAACCAGATATTATGAAACTCTTCCTGCTTGATTCCTGCCTTTCTGGATTCAAGGCGAATTTCTAAAATGTTTTCTTTCAAATTTTCTTCTAAAAATGATAATAACTCTTGGGCATTATAATATTCCATATTATCACCTGAACCTTCTCATTTTATTTTAAGCACTAACCTCTTCTATTTTCTTTTCAATCTCTGCACCAGAGGAGCCTCTTAATCTCTCTAATTTTAACCAGGCTTTCAAGACTCCATTAATTATTGCTTCTGGCCTTATTGGACATCCAGGTACATATACATCCACGGGAATGTGCTTGTCCACTGGTCCCACTATATTATAAGAATCATAAAATACACCGCCACTTGTACCACAGGTGCCAACTACAATAACAGCTTTGGGATCGGGAGTCTGTTCATATATCAGTTTCAACCTTGGTAGCATCTTTCTATTGACAGGACCAGTCACTAATAGTACATCGGCATGCTTTGGGCTTCCCACCAGTTTTATACCAAATCTTTCCACATCATATCTTGGTGTTAATAAAGCCACAATTTCAATATCACAACCATTACAAGAACCTGTATTTAAATGAAATACCCATAAAGAACGATCTAAATACTTATCTAATTTCATTGTGCTAACTCACCCCAACTATAATAAATATAATAGCCATTACTAAAACAATCCATCCACTATAATCATTAATGTCCCCGGTATGTAGTTTAATCAGGGGCTCATAATAATTCTTTAAAGCCTCAGTGAATCCCCAGTAGATATGGCTTGCTCCGACATGAGAGTCTTCTTTACTTACTTCTGGATTGCCAGAAAGGAAAGGTTTTGTTTGATTGGTATCTTTTTTATAGTTTCCTTCACCTTTATTCCTTAGCCATAAAACACCAATTCCAACTATAATAGTAACTAAGACCCATATTATCGCATTCCAGTAACCACTTCCTGTTTCTAATAAACCAATATTCATACTATATTCCTCCCAATATTGTTGCGGTATAGTGAGCCTGATTAATCAAAGCCATCACTGCAGGATGAACAATATGTTTAACGATGAGATCGGGAAATAATCCAAAAAATACAATGATGCAGGCTAAGGTAGCCATTGCCACTACCATACTTTTAGGAACTTCCTGTACTGACTTATATTTTTCCAGTTTAGGACCTAAAAAGGCACTATGAAATACTTTCACAAAAGAAGCCAGGGTTAAAATACTAACCAGCATAGCAATAATTGATAATAAAGGATTAAATTGATAGACTGACTCATAGATAATTAACTTGGAGGCAAAACCATTAAAGGGTGGTATTCCAGCAATAGCTGCTGCACCGATTATAAAGAAGATAGTAGTATACATCATGTTATTAGCTAAACCACCCATCTTATTTAAATCTCTGGTACCTGTCCTATAGAATAAGGCACCAGCAGTTAAAAATAATAAACCTTTATACATAGCATGGTTCATAATATGAAAGATTCCACCTTCCATTGCTTTTATTCCAAAACTTTCTAAAGCTACCGGATTTGCTAGAACAGCCAGGCCTACTCCCACTCCTAAAAGCATATAACCAGTCTGAGAAATGGCGTGATAAGCCATTAAACGCTTAATATCCTTCTGAATAATAGCCATAGTAACACCGATAAACATAGAAAGTATACCCAGAATAATAATAATCCAGCCAACTGTTACTGTATTTAAAGTGACATTATAGAGAGAAAATGTAATTCTAAAAAGAGCATAAAGGCTAGCTTGACTGGCAGCAACCAGAACCATAGTAATCGCTGCCGGGGCTTCCGAATAAGCATCTGGTGTCCACATATGCATTGGCACTGAACCTGCCTTCATTGCCAAAACAGATACTAAAAGTATTAAAGCTATTTTATCAAGTTGGGTAAATTGCATAACACTGGCAATAGTCGCCATGTTCAAAACATCATATTGACCATAAAATAATCCAATAGCAAATAGTACCATTAAGGCAGATATGGAACTAACTACCATATATTTAAATCCTGCCTCAGCAGGTTCACCTGCAAGAGTACTCCGAAAGGAAATCAGCGCTACTGAAGCAATAGAAGCGATCTCCAAAAAAACAAAAAAGTTGAAAATATCTCCAGTTAATTCCATACCAAACATCCCGGTTGCCAATAAGAGTAACAGTGTGTAATACTTTTCTAATCCACTATGTTGTTCCATAAAAGAAATTGAATAAATAGCAGCTAAAAAAGAGACAACGGCTGTTATCAATCCCATAAATATTCCCATTCCGTCAATATGGAAAATGATTCTGATGGGTACTGTATATCCAGATGGTAATGTTAAACCTGCCTCACTTCCTCCAAAAACATAAATCAAAGCACCATTAGTTAAGACCTGATTAGCTATGAATATGATCAATAATAACGTTAGTCCTAATATAAAGGATACAAACCAACTTATTGTTTTACGATTAAAACGACCTATAACAGGAGTAATAAAAGCCGCTAATAGAGGCAAGGCAATTACTAAAGCAGGTGCATGCATCAAAATGCTGCTCATCCTCTTAACCTCCTTATTTCATCTGTATTTAATGTACCATATTTTTGGTAAAGAATCATGGCAATAGAAAGAATCAAAGCAGTTGTAGCAACTCCTATAACAATACTGGTCAAGGTTAAAGCTTGAGGTGTAGGAAGAACCATTTTGACTCCTTCTGGCGCCTGTGTATAAATTGGCGCTACGGCTCCCTTTCGGTATCCTAAAGTAATTAAAAATAAATTGGTACCATTTTCAATTAGTGTTATTCCGATGGCAATCTTAATTAGATTTTTCTTAAAAATCAGGGTATAGATTCCTAATCCAATCAAAATTACCACTGCAACAAAGGGAAAATTTCCAATCATATCACGGCTTCTCCTTCTTCTGTATAGTTTCAGCGGCAACAGACATGGTAAGAACAATTACTCCTAATGCTGCCAGCACTTCTAAACCCACTGCCATATTCATCAGCGTTATAGTACCACCTGTATTTAGATCACCTGGATTGACACCGATTGTAGCTGGTGAACCGAATAATCCGCCACTGTTGGAAAGAAAATTATAAAAAAAAGTTGCACCTAATCCAAAAAATGCAAATGTAATAAAAAGAACCAATCCGGTGCTTTCCAGCAAAGAAAGAATATCTTTTGCTAAAAAGCTTTGAGTATTTTTATTGCCATAAGTTACTAACAATAAAGCAAAGGCTGAAGCTACAATCGCTCCTCCCTGAAAACCTCCTCCAGGAGTGAGATGACCATGTATTATGACATAAAATCCATAAACAGCGATAAAACCATAAATCAAATTAGTTATGGTTCTAACAATACGAGACATTTCTTCTCTCATTTTGCCACCTCCCTAAATAATGCCACAATACCTACCACTGCAGTAAATAAAACAGTTGCTTCTCCCAGGGTATCAAAACCACGGTAATCAAAAACTATGGTAGTTACTACATTATTAGCTCCTGTTTCAGCCTGAGCATTTTCTATATAATAGTCATCCATTTCACTAAAAGCTGGCTCCCCAAAAGGTCTCATACCAAAGGCAGCTAGAATCATAAAAGCTACAAATAATATAAAAGCAATACCAAATATTGATTTTTTCATAATCTCACCTCTTACTTCTTCGTTGCCCTGATGGCAAAAATATAAATTGCCATAGTCAAAGCTGCCCCAATTCCTGCTTCTGCTATTGCTACATCAGGAGCATGCAGAAGATAAAATTCTAAGGACAAAAGTAAACTGGCTGCAGCCAGGGCAATAACTGAAGGTAATAAATCCCTTAGTACTACAGCTAAAATTGATGCAATAATCATAACAACCAGTACAGCAATATGAGCAATACTTACTAATGGGCTCATTTCAGCTTTGCCTCCTTTAATTGATCAATCACTGCCTGTTTAGGCATCACTCCACTGCGGTAAGCTGCCCGAGCAATAGCATGAGCTCCAGTAGGATTGGTTATAATCAAACAAACCAAAGCTATGATGGTATGCAATGCCAGAACTCCGAATTTAGAATCACCGTTGGCTTTCCAAAAATAAAAACCAAAAATGATAACAGACAATGATGTGAATATAGAACCAAACGTAGTGCATTTTGTAGCAGCATGCAATCTGGTGTAAACATCAGGAAATCTCATTAAACCAATGGATCCCAATCCATTGAAAAATATTCCTATTAATAAAAATAAAAATAAAATAATCGATAAAATGGTCACTTATCTTTTGCCCTCCTCTCAAGATATTTAGCAATATACAGAGTAGCAATATATGATAATAAGGCATATACTATTGCCACATCGATATAAATAATTTCTTCAAAGGCTGCACCAAAGAGAATCATTCCTGCTACAATTAAAGTATTAATGGTATCCATAGCTACAACACGATCAGGTACAGTGGGACCGGAAATCAAACGAAACAGAGATATTAGAATAAATACTGTTAATAATACTCCTGTAATTAAAAAATAGTTCAATAATTGAGTCATTCTGCTATCCTCCTCGCCCATTCGGAAAAAGTACCACAAATATCTTCAATAGAAGGTTTCAAATTAGTAACATTAATCCAATGGATATAAAGATCATTATTCTTTTCATCTATATCCACACTTAGTGTTCCAGGAGTAAGGGTAATAGAGTTTGCCAGTAAGGTTATGGCAGCATCGCTCTTTAATTTGGGTGATATTTTTACAATTCCCGGGTTGATTTTACCTGTAATTACGCGGTAAGCAACATCAATATTTGCTTTGGCCATAGCATAAAAAAAGGGGCCAACCAGATAAAACAAAAAAATAACCCATTTTAATGGGTTTAAAAGGTGGTAACGTTTTTTCTGAAATAATACTCTGGCAGAGATAATAGTTACAATGAGACCAACAATTAGGGCGGCTATTATTTCATTTTGACTCCATAATCCTAAAACTTCTCCTTGACTGGCAGTTAAAAATAGATAAGCGAAAAAACTCAAAATAAAAGTGATAATAAAACTTATCATTACATCACCTCGCTATAGGTCTGTATTTATTGATTGACTATAATGGGTAAGGTTTATCAATAAAATCTTTGATTTATTGTTGTTTTGCTATTTTTTATTACCAAAATAGATTTGTTAAAGAACTTACCAAAATATATCTTTCTTACAAATTTAAGATTCATTTCTATTTTACAAAACACTGGCAAAAGTATAGCACATTTTTACTGGATGATGCAATTTCTTTAGCAAAATTTTTTATTCTCTTTTTCTCTTGATTTCTGTCTATCTTATACCGCATCTCTTCAGTCATTATTTTCTCTTTCTTCTTACTTCCTTCCAGTAAAAATTTTGACCTTATCTATCTTAATCTTTAAATAGTAAAACAAAAAATAAAAAGGGCACCAATGTCCCCTTCCTAACTATCATTATAAATAAAATTTTAATTTCTCTTAAAATAGAATCTATGGTGCCGGGAGGGGGATTTGAACCCCCACAAGCAATATGCCTACCAGCCCCTCAAGCTGGCGCGTCTACCTATTCCGCCATCCCGGCAATAAAAGAATTTTTTGGTTTACAGTTTTTAGTTAATAGTTGAATAGATATTTATTGAATTTATTCTAATTAAAAATTGGCTTGGCATTAATTAAACAACTTACTCATTGTTTAATCTAAAAACAAATATTAATTGTAATAATACTAATTTATTCTTAAATATAATAAAATAAATATAAAACTATTTTGGTAATTTAAGTTTTAGACAAAAACAAAAAACTAAAAACTGATAACATTACTGCTAACGCTTACTACTATATCTAAATTAATTGAACTAAATTCTTGTTTTCAATTTTACCAGGTATCCGCCCTCTTTTGGCAATAGGCTTCCCTTCAACTTCCTTAATATCAAGAGTCATATCAATGGGTGAGGCATCGCTAATGTAACTACCCACTCCAAAGGCATCAACAGCTTCCTTGCTTAATAAAACAATTCTCTCTGGTGTTACTCCTCCTGAAACAAAAATCTTAACATGAGCATATCCTGCCTGATCTAATCGTGCTCGTACCTCTTTAACCAAATCAGGGGATACCCCTCCTCTTTCACTTGGAGTGTCAAGACGGACACCCAGAAGGCTCTTGCCCAAAGCATTAGCAACCCTAATTGATTCTTCAGCCTCATCTTTGAAGGTATCTATCAAAATTACTCTGGGTATATCCGGAGAAAAACACT
The DNA here is from genome assembly GCA_028717805.1 of Atribacterota bacterium. Classification (NCBI taxonomy): domain Bacteria; kingdom Pseudomonadati; phylum Atribacterota; species Atribacterota bacterium. The sequence continues at coordinate 27,869 of JAQUNC010000005.1, read as the reverse complement.
CATGATAAGCTTTTGCTGCTTTCACTGTATCCCCGGTAATTATTATTACAGTATGTGGAATAGTACCTTGGGGTTCTTGCCCCATCAATTTTGCTCCCAGTACACAACTTGCTCCATCCACTCCTCCAATAAGTGCTGCTCTTTCCATAACAGGAGCAACAGCTGGATGAATATGCCGCGAGCCAAAACAGATAATTTTTTTACCATTTGCGACCTCACAGCATTCCCGTGCTGCAGTTGCCCAGGCAGAACTGCTGGCTAATATCCCTAATATTATTGTTTCATAAACTCCAAATTCATTATAGGGACCCTGGATTCTCATTACTGTTTCTTTGGGTTGAAATGAATTCCCTTCTTGTAGTGACCAAAGTTTGATCTTTTTATCTTTGAGCAAATTATATGCTTCCTGCACACCAGCAAAAATTCCTGCTCGCCTGGCAAATATTTCTGCAGTAACCTCTGTAGCATCCAGTTTCAAGAAATTAAGGACCTCTATTGCTCTAATAAAATAAATATCAGTAGTTAATCCTCTTTCAATTTCTTCATGATTAGCAGAAAATAATCTTCGGTCAGGTTCAACTTGATAATGCTTTATTTCGTCAGTGGTATACATTTTCTTATTTGCAACCATCTATTTCCTTTTTCCAACTAATTTATTTATAAATACTAATCATGATAGAAGATATCATAAACAAAACTGCTATGGCTGTTGTTAATTTGAGTAAAAGTAGTTCTTTCCCTTTTCTGCCTCTATGATCAGCAAAGGTACCTCCGCCAAAGATGCCACCCCCCGAACTTGCCTTTCTGGTTTGGAATAACACTACGCCAATAAGTATTATACTAATAATGATTTGAATCAACATGAGCCATGTAGGCATTGTTAATTGTCTCCTTTTTTTATACTACTAAGTAATTTTATCTGTTGAAATCATAAATTCACAAATGAAATCACTGATATGCTTATGAATAATAACATATTTACACCATTGCATCAAGTTGGTTAGGTAATTAATTTTAAAAGAATGGGTTAAACTTTCACTCTTGATATTTTACTAACCTAGAAAATGTTTGAGCCTGCAAGCTTGCTCCACCAACCAGTGCACCATCAATTTCGAATTCAGCCATCAGTGGTTTTATATTCTCCGGATTAACACTCCCTCCATATAAAATCCTGATTTGTTGAGCAATTATTTTACTATATTTATTATCCAATAATGTACGAATATATTGAATCATTTCACTGGCATCCTGCGGAGTTGCCGATTTACCAGTGCCAATAGCCCAAATAGGTTCATAAGCAAATACAATATTTATAGCCTCTTCTGACTTCAATATAGCAAAGATGGCTTCTATTTCTTCTCTAACTACATCCTGTGCTTTTCCTGTTTCCCTCTCTGCCAATTTTTCTCCAACACAGATAATCGGTTTAATTCCAAAATTAAGAACTTGCTCAACCTTTCTAGCAACTTCCAGTGAACTTTCCTGAAAATACTCCCTTCTTTCTGAATGACCAAGTATAACATAGCTACAGCCAATATTTTGTAACATTCTGGCAGATATCTCCCCGGTATAGGCTCCTTCATTCTGAAAATAGACATTCTGAGCTCCCAAAATAATATTGGTATCCTGAATCAATTCTCTGGCAGTCCATAAGGAAGTAAATGGTGGACATATAACCACCTCTGCTTCCTGATAATCCTTTACAAAACCTATCAATTCTTTTATTAAGGCAATACTTTCAGTAACTGTCTTATTCATTTTCCAATTGCCAATAATCAAGGGTTTGCGCATTTAAAATCCTCCTGCTCAAATTATTCATAGCCCCACCTCTAAGGTGAGGCTATGAATTCACATTCTATTTTTCATGTGATTTTTATGTTATATTAGGTTATCTATATAATCTTAATGACTTAATATTATTTTATGATATATTTCGCCAAATCAATGACTCTGCAGGAGTAACCCCATTCATTATCATACCAGGAAACTACTTTGGCTAAATTTCCATCTACAACCATAGTAGATAAGCCATCGACAATAGAGGAATAAGAATTACCATTGTAGTCACTGGAAACCAGGGGCAGTTCATTATAATCCAGAATACCTTTAAGATGACCCTGAGCAGCTTCTTTCAGTGCCTGGTTAATCTGTTCTACAGTTACATCCTTTTTCAGCCATACTGATAAATCTACCACCGATACATTGGGAGTAGGAACTCTAAAAGCCATTCCGTTTAATCTCCCCTTCAATTCAGGGATAACCAATGTAACCGCTTTTGCTGCTCCTGTAGTAGTTGGAACCATAGAAAGCGCTGCTGCTCTGGCACGTCGCAAATCACTTTTATGAGGAGCATCTAATAACATTTGATCAGAAGTATAAGAATGAATGGTAGACATAATCCCTTTTTCAATGCCGAAGGTGTCATGTAGAACCTTTACTACTGGCGCCAGGCAATTAGTGGTACAGGAAGCATTGGATATAATATGATGTTCTGCATACAGATAATCTTTTTCATTTACTCCCATAACAATGGTAATATCCTCTCCTTTGGCTGGAGCAGTAATTATGACTTTTCTGGCACCTGCTGATAAATGCTTGCTGGCACTATCCCTATCCCGGAATAATCCTGTGGACTCAATGACAACTTCTACTCCCAATTCCTTCCAGGGTAAATCTGATGGATCTTTTATCTTTAACACCTTTATTTCTCTTCCAGCAACTGTAATTACATCATTACTAACTTCAACATCTTCTTTTAAAATTCTATGTACCGAATCATATTTTAATAGATGTGCCAGAGTTTTGGCATCAGTAATATCATTTACTGCCACAAAATCAATATCATGATCCTTAAGTGCAGCTCGCAATACATTTCTACCAATTCTGCCAAATCCATTAATCCCTACTTTAATACCCATATTTCCTCCTTTTTTTGTGAAATATTTTGTTTTTTTCTATTTTTATCTATATCTTCTACGTATTTTTGCCGAAGGTATATCCATTAATTTGCGATACTTGGCTACCGTTCTTCGCGCCACCTTTATCCTTTCTCTTTCTTGTAATACTTCAGTTAGTTTTTGATCAGAATAGGGCTGAAAAATATCTTCTTCTTCAACATATCTTCTAATTAAATTTTTAATTTTTTCGTTAGAGATTTTCTCTGCATTATCCTGAACTAAACCTTTAGAAAAGAAATATTTCATATCATAAATACCCCTGGGTAGCTGAATCTTTTTAGACTTAATAGCTCTGGAAACGGTAGATTTATTTAAACCCAGAGCTGCGGCAGTCTTTTCTAAAGATAATGGTTTCAGATGAGTTACTCCTTTTTCCAGAAAATCTTGCTGATAGTTTATTATAAATCTGGTTATATTATCAATAGTATTTCTTTTTTGTTCTAAACATCTTAAAATCCAACGCGCAGAGCTTATTTTCTTTCTTAAGTATTCCAGAGTTTTTTGAGATTCACTCAATTTTTCCTGAGAAAATGGTTCTTTTCTTTTAATTTTTTCAGCTTGTTTATATTCTAACAACATCTTCTCATAAATAGAATTAATTCTTATATCTGTAAAAATATTTTTATTCTCAAAAATTTCATATTGGTTATTAATTTTTCTTATAATAATATCAGGTATTAAAAAATATATTTCATTGTCTCGAGAAAAAACCCTACCTGGTTTTGGATCAAAATTCTTCCTTAAAACATCTAACAAATGTTGTATTTCAGAATATGACAGGTCCATTTTGCGACAGATATCCTTAAATTCTTTCCTTGATAAATCTTCCAGATAAAACAATATTAATTTCTTGAGAAGCTCTTTTTCGGGTAATCTTAGATGCTTTAATTGAAGTAGCAAACATTCCTTCAAATTTCTAGCTCCCAATCCCGGTATAGAACAATTTTGAATTATAGCCAGAACCTGCCTTACCCTTTTGTCTGGTATATTTAAATCTTGCGCTGCTTCCTTACAACTAATCACTAAGTAACCATTATAATTAATATTACCAATTAGATACTCACCAATTTTAAATTCAAGTTCATCTCTAGCCATTATTCTAAAATGCAGTAAGAGATGCTCTGCTAAAGGTATTTTATTTAAAACCGCATTCTGCTCTTTTATTTCTTGCTCTTGCACTATAGTGGGCATATTGTTATTATTTCTTGAACCTTTCCAGCTGGAAAAGTAATCTAACAAAGCTCTGTCATCTGGCCAATTATTATCATTGTTATGGATTTTTGTTGCTACATCTTGCTCTGGATAAGAAACTTGGTTAAAATCTACTTCCAAAACCGGATTTTCCTGGGATTCCTTTTCCAGCCACCGGTTTAATTCAATTATATTCATCTGTAATATTCTGATAGATTGGTACATTTGAGGTGAGAGCTGCAAAGTCTGTTTCTGCTCTATAAACAGATTTTGTTCCATTAAAATACCCTCTAACTAATTATAAATAAACATTTTGTTATTATTTCAATGAGACTAACTTATCTACAGGATATTCAAGGGGAAGAATTCCCCTTGAGAACCCCTAAGTCAATCACGAGCTTAATATTTATTAATTCCTTTAATGTCTTCTTTTTTATAAAGTTAATAAAAATCCTTATCCAGTTAAATATAGATTAAGATGGGTTTACTTTAAGCCAGAATTTATTTATATTATAAGCTCAATCATATTTTATCACTAATTATTTATTTTTTTCAAACAACCTCAAAAAATAATATTAATTCTTGGTTCTGTTCCTTTGGCAGTTAAATTTCGTTTGCTGGCAAATTGTATTCTGCCAGTTGTTTAATCTTTTTCAAGCGATGATATATCCCTGACTTAGTGATGCCCCCTCCCAGGGTATCAGCAAGCTCCTGGATACTGGCATAGGGATGGTTTAGACGGATTTTAATTACCTCTCTAAGATTAGGAGATAAATTTTCCAGACCAACGTTCTTTAGTACTAAGTCGATATAAAATAATTGTCGGGAAGCCGAAAATATTGTTTTATCTAGATTGGCTGTTTCACAATTAACTAATCGATTTACGGTATTTAAAATATCTTTTCGTGCAATAATATCTTGAAGGTTTAACAATGCTCTCTGTACTCCGATAAAACGTAAAAATTCAAAGATTTGTTCACTCTTTTTAATATAAACAGTCCACTTCTTTTGCCAGAAGCTTATTTTGGTAAAAAACGAGGAATGGTGTAAAACATCCCCAATCATTTGTGCCACCTCCTTAGAAGGACAGGCAATCTCCAGATGATACATTCTCTCAGGGTCATTAACAAAACCACCTGCTAAAAAGGCTCCTCGCAAAAAGTCTTGCTCAGAAAAATTTCTTATTATTTCTTCTTTGTTTCTGACTGTTCCTACTCTTCTTAAATCTCCCCTAACATTTCTTGTTAATTGAAATTGCTTTAAGATTAATTTTATTTTTTGTGTATTAGCAACAGATATATTATAAATCTTCTTTTTATGGTTTTTCTTTATTATGTCTATTTTAGCTTCGTAGCGAAAAGCTCTCTTCACTAAAAAATAAACTACCTTAATCATAACTGGATTATCAAGAATAATTAATAGCTTACTGGAGGAATCAATTCTGCCATTCATTATTATAAAGGCTAATAGCTCACTTTTTTGCTCATAATTTTTTGACGGAATTATGCGAGCTAATTCTTGTTTTACCAGTGGTGAAAAATACAATTATTTTTTCTCCTTATGAATAATGTCTATTATCAGTTTGGCTAACCTTTCAGAATGATGCCGGGCAAAATTGTATTCTGATAACAACTCCTGCCTCAATACTTTTATCCTTTTATCAAAATCAGGAGGTAAATCGTCCTTAACCATAAAGGCTCCCTCCTTTTTATATTTTGCTGCTACCTGCTTACTTAATTTCTGACTATTAAGCAAGACATAATCTAAGCAATTATTAGGTAGGTATTTTATGATTTCTTTTACATGCATTGAAACAGTATAGTTATCGGTTTCTCCAGGTTGGGTCATAACATTGCAGATATAAATTTTGAGCGCTTCAGATTGATAAATTGTCTCTGGAATGTTTTTCACTAACAGATTGCATATCACACTGGTATAAAGACTACCCGGACCAAGAATAATGGCATCAGCTTCTTGAATCGCTTGAATGGTTTCCGATAAAGGCAAAACTGAAGAGGGTTGTATAAAAATACTTTCAATGCCATTTTTACTCTGAGATATTTTATCTTCACCTCTGATAAGCTGTTTATTTTTTAATTGAGCACAAAGGGTGACATTCTCAATTGAAGAAGGAAGGACCCTTCCCCTAATTGCCAGTATCTCGCTCGACTTTTCAATAGCTTTAGAAAAATCACCACTTACTTCTGACATAGCTGTAATAAATAGATTGCCAAAACTGTGCCCCTGCAAACTACCATTGGTAAATCTATATTGGAATAATTTTTTCATTAATAATTCTTCAGTAGAAAGAGCTACCAGGCAATTTCTAATATCACCAGGTGGAAGAACGCCCAATTCATCTCTTAATTTGCCGGAACTACCACCGCTATCAAAGGCAGTTACCACAGCAGTAATATTACTGGTATACTTTTTTAAACCTCTTAATAAGGTATAAAGACCGGTTCCACCTCCAATTACTACTATCCGGGGTCCTTTCCCTAATTTTCTCTGTTCATAAATAATTTCAGGCACCAGATCAACCTGCTTGGGTATAATAGTTTTCAGAATTGACCGATTTATATTGGAAATACCCAAAATAATTAGTAAAGACCCGATAATAATTAAGATTAAACCAGAAAGATGTGGAGCTATTTGATAATAAATAAATAGATTTTTTATCTGATTCTTGATCCATAAAAATCTAGTGAGATCAATAAGGTAAATCAAACCTACTGCCATAAGAATTATGCCTGATAAGACCATGAGTAAAAAACGTTTTACTCTCATTCCGGGATAAAACCACTTTAATAGTGATTTTAAATGGTAATTTCTTTTGATCATTTTATATCTTAAAACTTCTCTTTAAATATTTTTTCTTCCTTTCTGATATCTCTATGTCTTACAAAAACAGGATAACCTTTCGATCTTAACCGATGAATAAGTTCATTCACCAGGAAAACTGAACGATGCCTTCCTCCTGTACAACCAATAGCAATAGATAGATAGTTCTTACCCTCTTTTATATAATATGGTATGAGAAAATCAATTAAGGAAAAGAATTGCTGAATGGATTGTAGTGATATAGGAAATTGTAGCAAATATTCCTTAACTTTTTCGTCTTTTCCAGATAGTTCACTAAGTTTGCTATCATAAAAAGGATTAGGCAGAAACCTGGCATCCAACACTAAATCAACATCAATGGGCAGACCGTATTTATAACCAAAAGATATTAAATTAATTTGTATTTTACCGACTGCTTCTTTCTGAAAGTATTTTCGAATCTCCCTATTGAGCTGCTTGGGATCTAAATTGGAGGTATCTATTATTATACTTGCTCTGGATTTCAGGTCGTTTAGTTTTTTTCTTTCTTCTTGAATATTATCTAAAATGCTGTGAGATATTTGAAGAGGGTGCTTTCTTCTTGTTTCCCCAAATCTTCTCACAATAATTTCATCCCTGGCTTCTAGAAATAATATTTCCGGAAAAATATTCATGGTTTCTAATTCTCTCAACGATTGCTCCAGTTCACGTAAAAATATCTCTCCCCTGATATCAATAACAAAAGCTATCTTAGATAATTTCCCCTGTGACTTCAGACACAGCTCAGAAAATTTTGGAATTAACTGAGGAGGTATGTTATCAACACAAAAGAAATTCATATCCTCAAAAACCTTAATAGCAACGCTTTTCCCAGCACCAGATAATCCACTGATAATAACAAGTCGAAAGCTTTTCATACTAACCTCAATAATGTTTTTACATTTTCTCCGGAGCTTGTATCCCTAATAAGAAAAGAGCGTTTTCTAAAACAACTTTAATGGCACAAACTAGGTATAACCGAGCTTCAGAAAGTTTCCTCTCCCTACCAATAACTTTAAATTCAGTATAATATTTATGAAATAGGCTGGCTAACTCATGCAAATACCCAGCAATCAAATAGGGTTTACACTGGAGTGAGCTTCTTTCCACCACCTTTATAAAAGAGGATAATTTCTTAATAATTTCCAGCTCTTCCTTTTTATCCAGTAACTTCAGGTCAATTAGTTCTTTCTTTTTATCATTTAAAAAAATATTCCTTATTCTCCCTTTTTCTATTATACTGCATATACGGGCATAAGCATACTGGATATAAAAAACAGGATTTTCCATGGATTGGGATTTGGCGATATCCAGATCAAACTCGGTATGACTGTCATGGCTATACATCAGAAAAAAATATCTAGCAACATCTTTGCCAACCTCTTTTAATAAATCCTTTAAAGTAACAAATTGTCCACCCCGGGTACTCATTCCAATAGTGTTGCCGCCTCTAACCAGAGTAACAAATTGCACCAATAGTACTTGAAAAGACTCTTTATCATAACCCAATGCTTGAATAGCAGCCTTCATCCTCTTAATGTAACCATGATGATCAGAGCCCCATATGTCAATCAGAGTATTAAAACCTCTGCTATATTTATCATTGTGGTAAGCAATATCAGAAGCAAAATAAGTAGCCTCACCATTATTTCTGGTTACGACTCTGTCTTTTTCATCTCCAAAATCAGTTGACTTAAACCATAGGGCACCTTTATCACTATAAATAAATCCCTCTTGTATTAATTTCTCAATGACCACTTGTACCTTATTTTGGGTGTAAAGAGATTCTTCACTAAACCAATTATCAAATTCTACTCCAAAAATGGTTAAATCCTCTTTTATATCTTGTAAAATTCTCTGTTGAGTATAAGCTTTAAAAAAACGAATTGTATTCAGATCATTTTTCCCCTTAAACTGTGCTTTATATTTATCCTTAATTTCTTTAGCCAGAGTGACTATATAATCTCCCTTATATCCATTTTCCGGGAATTCAATCTCTTCCCCTAATAATTGTCTATAGCGTACCAAAACTGATTCCCCAAGAATATCCATTTGCTTGCCATGATCATTTATATAATACTCTGTTGCTACCTCATAACCAGCAGCCTTTAATATTCTAGAGAGTGAGTCTCCAACTGCAGCACACTTTCCATGGCCAACATGTAAAGGACCGGTAGGATTAACACTGACATATTCTACTAATACTTTTTCACCCTGTCCTATATTGGAATGGCCAAATCTACTTTTTTTGGTCATAATTTCATGTAACACATTATACAATATGTCATTTTTAAAATAGAAATTTATAAAACCTGGTCCTGCTATTTCAATTCTATCGAACAACTCCCGGTTATTCTTTTCAACTTCCTGTACAATAAACTGGGCTATTTTCTTGGCATTGTCTGATATTATGCCAGATAATTGTAAGGCAATATTAGCAGAAAGATGTCCGTGAGTGGGATTTTTTGGTGTTGTTAAAATAATTGCAGGAATGGTTTTTAGCTCAATTTCACTCTTTTTCAGGTATTGTAAAACGGATTCTCTAATGATTTGTTTTAAGCTTTCATCGTTAGTTTTATTAAGCAATATAATTCTCCCTCTCCTCTGTTTTATAATTTATTTTGTTACTTAATGAGGGTATTACTATAATAATGGAGCGCCCGAGAAGAGTCGAACTTCCAACACGGGGCTTAGGAAGCCCCTGCTCTATCCATTGAGCTACGGGCGCTCGAAACCGAACATGATATTGTCAGGGGAAGTATCCCCTGAAACCCCTCAATTAATTAGTATATAGTAGTGCGTTGTTTGTATTGCGTTTTTGGTTTTCAGTTCATCTTGATAATAAAAATAATGTGTTGCTGATATTTTATCAAAAATTTTACCAAGTAAATATAATTTCAAAAATTCTTTTGCCAATTATTTTAACATAAAAAATATGGATTAACAATTTGATAACAAATACATTATTACAGAATAATTAATTTTAGTTACAATATCATTAGTTTAAGTAGATTATTTGTTTAATAATTAATAATGGTGGCAGGATACAAAGTGTCCCTTCTCTATTTCTTTTAACTGGGGTTCCACATTGGAGCAAACTTCCATCACTTTCTGGCATCTGGGATGAAAACGGCAGCCTGTTGGAGGATTAGCCGGACTGGGTACATCACCCTTTAATAAAATTCGTTTTCTCTTGAAATCAGGATTGGGAACCGGAACTGCAGATACCAGCGCCTGGGCATAAGGGTGAAGAGTATTATCAAAAAATATATTTTTAGGTGCAATTTCTACAATCTTACCTAAATACATCACTGCAACCCTATCACTGATATACTTGATAACACTTAAATCATGAGCAATAAATAGGTAGGTAAGATTAAATTCCTTTTGTAATTCTTTAAATAAATTAATTATTTGCGATCGGATAGATACATCCAGTGCTGATACAGCTTCATCGCAAATTATTATTTTGGGATTTAAGGCTAAAGCACGGGCAATTCCTATTCTTTGCCTTTGTCCACCACTAAACTCATGTGGAAAACGATCCATATAATCAGGCGGTATCCCTACTCTTTCTAATAACTCTCTGACTCTTTTTGTTCTTGTTCTATTATCTAACAGGTTGTGGGTAACTAATCCCTCAGCTATAATATTCTTTATCTTCATCCTGGGATCAAGAGAACTATAGGGATCCTGAAATATAATCTGTAAATCCTTTCTATAGCTTCTCATCTGCTTTTTATTTACTCTGGTAATGTTTTTCCCCTGAAATATAATTTCTCCAGCGGTAGGTTCCTCTAAACGGAGAATGGTTAGAGCAGTGGTTGATTTACCGCATCCTGACTCACCAACCAGACCCAGAGTTTCCCCATTATAAATATCAAAGTTAATATTATCAACTGCTTTAATCCAGCCTACCGTTCTTCTAAAGACACCTTTTTTAATGGGAAAATATTTAATTAAATTTCTCACCGATATTAATTGATTATTCAACTGCTGTTAACCTCTTGCTAAAGGAAATCTTTTCCGCTTCTTCTTTTACTCTATCCACATACCAGCAACGAATCATATGATTATCTTCAATTCTTTCCAGCAATGGCTCTTCCTTCTTACATTTCTCAGTAGCAAAAATACAACGGGGATGAAACTTGCATCCCAAAGGGAAATGTAGCGGGTCCGGCACTATACCAGGTATTGATTCTAACTTTTCTAAATCTAAATCTAATCTTGGTATAGAAGTAAGCAAGCCAAAGGTATAAGGATGGAGAGGAGAAAAAAATATCGAACGGGTGTCAGCATATTCCACAATCTTACCAGCATACATAACAGCGATACGATCAGCAATCTCAGCTATTACTCCTAAATCATGTGTAATCATAATTAATGAGCTGTTAAACTGCTGTAAAAGGTTTTTCATCAAATCTAATATCTGAGCTTGAATAGTAACATCTAAAGATGTGGTTGGCTCATCCGCAATAAGCAAAATCGGATCACAAGCTAAAGCCATAGCAATCATAGCTCTCTGCCTCATTCCTCCACTTAATTGATGGGGATACTCATCTACCCGTTGTTGTGGAATAGGTATTCCTACCTTTTCTAAAAGATCAATTGCCTTATTTCTAGCTTCTTGATTACTCATTTTATAATGTATTTTTAAAGATTCAGAAATTTGATAACCGATAGAAAAAACAGGATTTAAAGAAGTCATGGGTTCCTGAAAAATCATGGCAATCTCTTTTCCCCTTATTTTTCGCATCTGGTTATCGCTTTTTTTAAGTAAATCATCCCCTTTAAAGACAATTTGACCTTCAACTGTCTTGCCGGGATAATCCAGTAATCTAACAATAGAAAAAGCAGTAACACTTTTACCGCAACCTGATTCACCAACCAATCCCAGAGTTTCCCCTTGATATACTTCAAAATCAACACCATCAACAGCTTTTACAATTCCATTTTCTGTAAAAAAGTGGGTCTTTAGATTTTTTACCTGCAGTACTGTCTGCTTATTATTATCTCTCATCATAATTCACCCCTCAGACGCGGATCAAAAATATCTCTCAGGGTATCTCCTACTAAATTCCAGGAAAGGACAAATAAAACTATAAATATCCCGGGAAAAAATACCGCATACCAATATTCTCCAGCCTTCCCTGGTGAACCAATAATCCAATTACGAGCAAAACTAACCATTTGACCCCAATCTGCATATCCTAAAGGAGCTCCAACTCCTAAAAAGCTGAGAGCTGCAGCAGTAACTACCATTGAACCGATATTCATGCTTGCCTGAACTAACACTGGGAAAATGGTATTGGGTAGTAAATGAAAGAAAATGATACGGAAATCTTTTACTCCTAAAGCTTTGGCTGCCATAACATATATCTCTTCTTTGGTACACAAAATACTTCCTCTTATGACCCTGCTATATCCCATCCAGCCAAAGGCAATAAGTGCTATCATTACCTTGTCCAAGCCTCTTCCTAAAATTGTAGTCAAAACCATTGCCGCAACTAAAAAGGGAATGGATAAAAAGATATCAGTTAAACGCATTAACAATTCATCTATCCAACCGCCAAAATAAGCGGCAATTGAACCCCCAATAAGACCAATTAACATAGAACAAGTCACAGTGATAATCCCAACACGAAACGCTGTTCTGGTTCCCCAGATTAATCCGTAAAATATATCATAACCACCCTGGGCAGTACCAAAAATCGCTTTATCCCTGGTAATAGGTTGTCCCAAACTTTCATAGATATATCTCATATCATCAGAGATGGGAAATCCTGGTGGCTGTGGTTCTACATCCCAGGACATACGAGGTATTTGATAAGGATCGGGAAATAAAGGAGGAGCAATATAGGGAGCAAAAATAGCGATAAGAACAAATATTAGAAGAAGTAATAAACCTATCAGCGAAGTTGTGTTACTCAGTAATTTCTTAATTATTCTATACATTTTGTTATCACTCCAATCTAACCCGGGGATCAATTAAAGCGTAAGAAATATCTACAAATAAATTGCCTATTACCATCATAAAGGCAAATAATAGAGCAAATCCAATGACTGATCCATAATCCAATTGCTGCGCAGAAGAAGCAGCCCAAAAACCCAGTCCAGGATAGGTAAATACTGTCTCAGTGATAACCACACCCCCCAGCATTTGAACAATCATCATTCCGGCTACTGTTACTACAGGTATTAGAGCATTCTTTCGGGCGTGCTGATGGATAACACTTTTTTCATCTACTCCCTTAGCTCGAGCAGTACGGATATAATCTTTTCTCAGAGTTTCCAGCATACTAGAACGGGTAATTCTAAGTAAATAAGCCCAGTTAATATAAGAGAGGGTAATAATTGGTCCAATTAAATGCTTTATGGCATCCCAGAAAATATCGAGACGTCCATTTAAAAGAGCATCAATAGTAATAAAATAGGTGTAATTCTTAAAACTATCACCGCTATATACAACATATTGTGCCCAGGTACTTAACCTTCCGGGTGGCAACCATCCCAATATGCCATAAAAGATAAATAATACTAATAAGCCAAAGATAAAGGTTGGTAAGGACCAGCCAATTATAGCCGTTACCCTGATAGTCTGATCCAGTAAATTATTATGATGGACCGCAGAGATAACACCTAACCAGATTCCCACCAGAATAACCGGTATAATGGAATAGAAAACTAATTCTAAAGTTGCCGGAAAACGTTGCATAATAGCCTCCCAGACCGGTTGATTGGCAGTGGGAGACCAGCCAAAATCAAGCTTTACTAACGACTTCAGCCAATAAATATAGCCAGCAGGAAATTGATCATCCAGATGATACTTATCAATCAACCGCTGAGCTGCCTGTGGATTTTTCAGGACACTAGGATCGTTAATATAGGTTGCCAATCTCTCCATGGGACTTAACAGCGAAAAAAGACAGAATATCAGGAAGCTTACTCCTAATAGAATTAAAGGCAGCATCAAGAGACGTCTTATAATATAAGATAACATTTTCTCTTCATTCCTCTTTATAGAAAACTTAAATCTTTTTTCAATTTAAATATAACAAATTTACCAAGAATAAAATTTTAAGGAGAATCCTTGCCCTTAAGATTCCCTGAAAATAAGATCAAGATTAATATTTAATATTACTTTGAATATCCTGTTTTATAAGATAATACCTTTATATAATAAATCCTAATTTACTTAAGGCATAAATCTTATTAATTATATTTTATCATAAAATCTAATTGGTTATTCATTATTAATAAAAACACAATGGAGTGGAAATTATAATTACTTCCACTCCATTTTTATTTTATTAATTACATAACATCAGTCGCAATCACAGGAAAATAATATTAACATCTTGCTTACTCTTTGTAAATATAGTAGAAATCAGCACCTTGCGGCATACCAGATATTATCGGATTATAGTACCACCCCTTAACCCAGTCTCTCTGGACATGGATTCCGATAGGCTGGTATAGATAGAGCGCCACAGCCTGTTCATGAGCCATTCTGGTCAATTCTTCATAGATGTTCTTCTGCTCTTCCGGATCAACTGATTTCAGTGCCTTCTCGATAAGCGGATCTATATTCTCTTTTGCCCAATCTACATATGTCTTTCCGTAATAAGCACTGTATGTCCCATTGCTCCCCAGGTAAGTGGGTGCCCAGTTGTGAGGATGGGGATAATCCGCCAGCCAACCGATGGTGTACATGGGAAGTTGTTCGGCTAGGAACTGTTTCAGGTAGGATGACCACTGCACACCGACCGAGGTAAGCTCGAACTTGGGATTCACCATTCTGGCATAGGTAGAAAGCATATCACAAACATTTTTACGGACATCATTCCCTTCATTGTAGAAGATATTGAATTTGCAACCCTTTTCCCAGAGCTCTCCACCCCAGGCTAACTTGAATTCCTCTGTTGCCTTTGCTATATCAAATTCAAAGTATAATTCTGGATCTTCTGTGTAACCATACAATGGATCAGGAAATGGTCCGGGATTACGTTTTGCCTGTCCCTGCATTGATTTTTCGATATTAATATCATAGGGGAACAAGTAGGAAAATCCTCTTCGAACATGAATATCCGAGAAGAAATCAGGCGGAATTCCCTCTCCATCTAATTTACCACTTCCTAAATTAGCATTACCTTCAGCATTTAGCAGCCAGGGCATATTTGTTACAACATTAGATAATTGAGGTAAACCAGTGATCAGTTCAGTTTCTTCCATAGCTTCCACTTCGTTCATATTGGTTACCGGGACATAGCAGATATCTGCATCACCCCTCTGCAGCATTAGCTTCCGGGTAGTCCACTCATTAATATACTGATAGACAACCTCTTTTAACTTAGCAGGTCCTCTCCAATGATCATCAAATCTCTCCAGCATGATAGTTTCTTCTGGAACCCATCTTACCAATTTAAAGGGACCGGTACCGTTTGCTATACTATATAGTGGATCCTCCTCATTTTGTGGATCATGATAATTCCACCAGGTATCTGCTTGATGATCCCAAGCACCCTGTTCGATAGACCATTTTTTACTGATAATGGACGACCATCCACCACCATGAGCCAGGATATTCAAAAACGGCGCATATGGTTGGGCTAAATGAAAGACAACATTATTGCCTTGAACCTCCACTGCCCTATCCACATAATCAGTATAGACTTTAATCATGGCCTCTTCATATTCAGGTAATAGCTCACCATCTTCATTAAACATATCAGCATAATTTTCTACACCAGCTAGTTCAACAGCAAGTTCTTCGATACTAATGATCCCTAAAAGCGGTTCTAACAACATCCAACAGGGACCCCCAGCACGATCAAAGATCATACCTCTTTCAAAACTGTATTCCACATCCTCTGGTGTCATAATTTCCCCATTATGGAAACGAACACCGTATCTAATGGGGAAGATATAGTCTAAACCACCATATTTGATTAATCCATTATCGGCTGAAGGTACTTGTAAGGCGAGCATTGGTACAAATTTTTCAATACTCTCTCCATCATAAGCAATCAGGTTATCGTAAACCTGGAAAATAACTTCACCACTTGCTGTGTCATAACTCCAATGAGGATCCATAGTTTCCGGCCCGCCAATCAAGGCATAAACAATTCTATCGGGATTAGGGATCTGAGCAGTAACCATGGCTCCCATTCCCATTATTAATGAAATAGCTAAAATTATTGATAATAATTGTTTATTCAATCCATTTTCCTCCTTCCATTTTATATTTTTATAAATAATCTTTATTATTTTATTGCACTACCCCTAATCTTTCACCTCCCCCTATTTAAATTGTTTTGTTTTCCCTGTCTCTTTTTGCTTTCTCCTATTTTAAATTCAATTAGACTTTAGCTTATCATTTTTAACTTGCTTAGTTAATTGGTCACCCATAATATTATATATTATATTAAATAAAATAGGAATATTTTATTAATTATTTTAAACAATAACCGGTTGTCCGGAGGCAAGTTTGGCACCCTTTAATAAATTATCTAACTCTTCTCCTTCCAGGGTTTCTTTTTCTAATAGTTTTTCCGCTATCTTCTTCAATTTTCTTTTATTTTTAACTAGTATATCTTTTGCTCTATTATAAGCATTTTCAATAATTTTTTCCACTGCTTTATCAATTTGAAAGGCAACTTCATCACTATAGTTTCTATCTTCAGAGATATCTCTGCCTAAAAAGACTTGGTGTTCTTTTCGTCCCAGAGTCATAGGACCAAGGGATTCGCTCATTCCAAATTCAGTTACCATCTGTCGGGCAATCTTGGTCGCTCTTTCTAAATCATTCTGAGCTCCAGTAGTAATATCTTTAAAAGTAAGCTCTTCGGCAACCCTACCAGCTAAAAGGACACTTAATCTTTCCATCAATTCAGATTTACTGATGAGATAGCGATCTTCAGTAGGTAATTGTAAGGTATATCCCAGAGCCGCACTTCCTCGAGGGATAATGGAAACCTTATGAACCGGATCGCAATTAGGAAGTAGCTTCGCAACTAGGGCATGACCAGATTCATGATAGGCTACGATCTCTTTTTCTTTTTCATTCATAATTCTACTCTTTTTTTCCGGTCCCGCAATTACTCTATCAATAGAAGCTTCAAAATCTTCCATATCGATATATTTTTTGCCCTTACGGGAAGCTAATAATGCTGCCTCATTAACTAAATTAGCTAAATCTGAACCAACAAAACCAGGTGTTCTTCTAGCTAAAACTTTCAAATCCACATCTTTAGCCAGAGGCTTCCCTTTGGCATGAACATTTAATATCTGTTCACGTCCAATTAAATCAGGGCGATCTACTACTATCCGACGATCAAAACGTCCAGGCCTCAGAAGAGCAGGATCAAGAATATCAGGCCTATTGGTTGCTGCAATGAGAATGACTCCTATATTTTGGTCAAAACCATCCATTTCAACCAATAGCTGGTTTAAAGTCTGTTCTCTTTCGTCATGTCCGCCACCTAAACCGGCACCCCTGTGACGACCAACAGCATCAATTTCATCCATAAAGATTATGCAGGGTTTATTTGCTTTGGCTTGCTTAAATAAATCTCTTACCCTGGAAGCTCCTACTCCTACAAACATCTCCACAAAATCAGAACCACTAATGCTAAAAAAGGAAACCTCTGCTTCTCCAGCAACCGCCCTTGCCAATAAGGTTTTCCCGGCACCCGGGGGACCATAGAGAAGTACTCCTTTAGGTATTTTCGCTCCTAGCTGGTTAAACTTGGCCGGATTTCTTAAAAAATCAATCACTTCCTGTAACTCTTCCTTAGCCTCGTCAACGCCAGCTACATCAGCAAAGGTAACTTTTGGATTTTCCTTTCCCAAGAGCTTCGCCTGGCTTTTTCCAAAAGACATTACTTTATTTCCACCACCCTGCATCTGTCTCATCATAAATATCCATATTCCAATTATTAAAGCCATAGGCAAAAGGGAAGAAAGTACGCGCATCCACCAGGATAATTCTACAGGTGCCTTAGCTTCAATATTGATATTTTTACTGCGTAAAATAGTCATTAATTCTGGATCATCCGGTAAATAGGTAGAAAATTTTTGATTGTCATTGAGCACACCAGTAATAGTATTTCCAGAAATGGTTACACTATTAACATTATTTTTCTCAACTTCATTTAAAAATTGAGAATAAGATATCTCTCTTATTGAAGAAACTGGCTGGAATAAAGAACTGAGAATAGAGATTACCACTATTAATATTAACAAGTATAAACCGGCATTTTTGAAATTTCTGTTCTTTAAATTATCAGGATCTAATTTCGCCAATTATTCATTTCTCCTCTTAATATATAAATTATTTAAAATGCTTTTCAAGTTTAAATGCAAGGTAATTTTAGCACATTTCAAGAATAAAGACAAACAGATTACTATTCTCTTTTCACGCTGATTTTTACCTACCTTTTTTACGAATCCTGCCAAGTAACACTGATGCCTGCCAGGATTCCTAGTTAAAAAATATTCAGTTTAATATCTTATTATTTAGAATACAATCTCTAATTAAAACATTGTTCCCTTCCAGGAAAATGCTCATTTCTAACTAAACATATCCTGGCCGAGTATAAAAGAATAAAAAGCTACTGCTACTAATTTAAATCTTGGATATTGATTCTTTAATTTGTTAATTATACTATAATAAATACTAATGAGCTGATTTAAGAACCAAAATATAAGGAATATTACGGTATAAACCATTAAAATCCAGACCATAGCCCACAACAAATCTATCAGGTATATCAAAACCACAATAATTAATGGGAACTTCAATCTTTCTTCTCTCTTTTTTATTAAGCAGAGCACATACTTTCAAACTGGCAGGTTTTCGTGACTGTAGCATTCTCAACAAATAATCTAAGGTAAGGCCGGTATCTATAATATCTTCGACAATCAATACATCTTTCTTTTCAATATTCTCATCCAAATCTTTCAAAATCCTTACTACTCCGGAAGATTCAGTAGATACCCCATAGCTGGAAATAGATATAAAATCAATTACCATAGGCACTCTGATATAACGTGCCAAATCAGCCAGAAATATAATAGCACCTCTGAGTACTCCGATACAAAATATTTCCTTTCCCTTATAATCATGGGAAATCTGATTTCCTAATTGCTCAATTCTTTTTTGAATTTGATTTTCAGGTATTAAAATCTCTTCTATCATTTCCTGTTCTATCATTTTTAATATTCCTCATTTTTGATCATAAAATACTTCTTAATTTCCACTCATTTTTATTTTATCACACAATCAGTTTAAATTGATAATTAGATTGTAATCTGTTTAATATATAATACTTTTTTGGTTTTTCTAGTTACTTTAAACCGATCATCTACTTGGAAGCCAGCAATCCAGACAATACGGTTAGAATTATCAATAACCAACATTATTTTGTCTCTCTCATAACGGGCTATTTTCTGATCAATAAAGTAAGATTTAACTTTTTTTAAAAAAATGCTATTTAACGGTTGAAACCGGTCACCCGGTTTACGACTCCTAACCTTTAGTGGTAGATTAATCTTATCGTAATCCAAATAAGTCTCATTTTTATTAACGTTACTGACTATTCTCTCATAATCTGACGAGTCATAGTCATATTGTTGAACAATAAATTTCAAGTTTAAATCGGTAATTTTAGTTTCTCTGCCAAGATCTATTCTATATTCTAATGGTTCAAATACTTTTTCTTTATGAGAAGTTTTAAAGTCATGAATAAAATCAAATATTAGTTCCTGATAACTTATTCTTACTCTTATATTGCCAGGTAAATCGAGAAATTTTTCACCCTCATCCTTTAGGCTCAACTGCCTAATCGCTTCAATATGATTAAATTGAATATCCTCTAAAAAAATCTTAAAATGTCTTAACACCCTTCGGATAACTGAGCGTTGAATGGCAATAGGCCATTCTCTCAATCTATAATTGTCCAGAATAGTAATAGAAACTCCTTCTTTTTTCAATGCTTTTAAATAATACTGATCAGTTATTTCTTCCCAAATATCCAGCTCATCATTAACTATATTCTGCAACTGTAGCAAATTTTTATCTATTACAGGATTATACTCTTTCTTTAATAAAGGGATTAATTGCTGTCTTATTTTATTACGCAAATATCTGGGTTCTCTGTTGGAGGAATCGAGACAATAAGCGATATCCCTTCTCTTGCAGTAAGCTTCAATTTCTGAGCGAGTACATTCAATTAAAGGTCTGATAAAGATACTTCTCTTAGGAGGAATGCCTCTTAATCCTCTTAAACCACAACCTCGAATAAGTCTCATTAGCATAGTCTCTACCTGATCATCTGCATGATGACCCAGGGCAATTTTTTGAGCTTGACAGTTATGCAGTAGTTCCTTAAAGAATTGATAGCGCACAACTCTACCGGCTTGTTCAATTGATAAACCTTTTTCTCGGGCGATTTCAGGAACAGATACGGATAACTGTTGAAAAGGAAGATTTAAATGGAAAGATTTCAGTCGAACAAAACGTGCTTCAATATTTGCCTCCTTTTTTCTAATACCATGATGGACATGAGCGATAACTAAAGAAATCTTGAATTGATTTTTAATCCGATTCAAGATATCGAGCAGACATATAGAATCGGGACCTCCTGAAACAGCAAGAATAACCTTATCTCCCTCTTCTATCATTTCATACTTTTCAATTGTTTTAATTACTTTTGTTACTAATTTATCCAAATTATCAAAATCTTTAATCTATTCCGGGAATTTTAATACTTTAAAAATTTGATCTTTATTTATCATGGACATGGTGGCGGTGCTGAGATTCGAACTCAGGACACTGCGGGTATGAACCGCATGCTCTAGCCAGCTGAGCTACACCGCCAATATGATAATTTGCGAAGATTACTAATAAAAAGATAGCAATTTACTTAATTAATATTAATAAAACCTCTAATAATAATGTTATAGAGGTTTGATTCTATATAAAATGGTTGCGGGGGACGGATTCGAACCGCCGACCTTCAGGTTATGAGCCTGACGAGCTACCTATCTGCTCCACCCCGCTATATAATTATTTTTTATATTACTATAATACTTAAAAAATTGCTTTTTAATTTTAACATCATTAAATTGCAAAGTCAATTATTAGCTTATTAAATTCGCAACTTTCCAATCTTGATAGGTGCCGGAGGCCGGAATCGAACCGGCACAAGCTTTGCAGCTTCCAGGATTTTAAGTCCTGTGCGTCTACCTATTCCGCCACTCCGGCAAACTTAAATCATTATAAAATAAAAGATAATAGACGTCAATAGAACTTCTTTAAATTAATCTTTATATTTTTTTTCTTAGCTCTTCTGTAATATTCTTAAAAGATTTCATAAATTTATCAGATCGTACTTGGTTATTTTTTTATTGATTTATATAAAATCTCATTTGGTTTAACTAAATCTAACTCTTCCCGGGCAATTTTTTCAACATAGGAATTGGTATTCAACAAATCTATCTTCTCAGATAGTAACTTGGTATCTTCCTCAAGCTCATGAACCTCTTGCTCCAATTCAGTTATATAAGATTTTATCTCTAGAATACGAGCATATTTCTCTGAAAAGACAAAGGAAATATAAAAAATTAATAATAAAATTATAGCCCAGGTTATTTTAGATTCCAAAAGAGATTTTAAATAAGACATTATTTCGGAAAAACTCCCTTCCCCCTATAAATTGCCTGCTCTACTAACTCTTCCTCAATCCTCAATAATTGATTATATTTAGCAATTCTATCAGTTCGACAAAGAGAACCAGTTTTTATCTGTCCTACATTGGTTGCTACTGCCAAATCCGCAATGGTAGTATCCTCTGTTTCACCGGAACGGTGAGAAATAATACTGGTAAAACCAGCCCGTTTTGCCATTTCAATAGTATCCAGTGTTTCAGTCAAAGTACCAATCTGATTAAGCTTAATAAGAATGGAGTTAGAAGCGGCTAACCGAATACCCTTTTCTAAACGAACTTTATTAGTTACATAAAGGTCATCTCCCACAATCTGAATTTTATTTCCCAACCTTTTTGTGAGCTTAACCCAGTTTTCCCAATCGTCTTCTGCCAATCCATCTTCAATGGAAATGATAGGAAATCTTTCTACCAACTCTTCATAGTAAGCAATCATTTCTTCGGGGGTTCTTTCCACACCCTCTCTAGTTAGTACATACTTTCCATCTTTATAAAACTCAGACGCTGCCGCATCGAGGGCAATATATATATCTTTTCCTGGCTGGAAGCCAGCTAATTCTATAGCTTCCAATATCACTTCTAATGCCTCTTTGCTGGACTTTAATTGCGGAGCAAAACCTCCCTCATCACCTACTGAAACATTATAACCTTTATTTTTCAATACCTTCTTTAAAGATTGAAATGTTTCAGCAGCCATACGGTAATTTTCAGCAAAATTTAGCCCTCCGACCGGCACAATCATAAATTCCTGGATATCTACACCGCTATCGGCATGTTTTCCTCCATTTAGAATATTCATTAATGGTACCGGTAATTCCTTGGCATTGATACCGCCAATATAACGATAAAGAGACAATCCCAGATATTCTGCCGCAGCCTTAGCTACTGATAGTGAAACACCCAGGATAGCATTAGCACCTAATTTGCTTTTATTGGGAGATCCATCCAGATCAATCATAAGCTGGTCAATATAACATTGCTCCAAGGCATCTATTCCTATTATCTCAGGAGCAATTATTTCATTGACATTATTTACTGCTTTTAAAACACCCTTTCCGTTATACCTTCTCTTTTCTTCATCTCGTAACTCAACAGCTTCATAGGTACCAGTGCTGGCACCTGAAGGAATTTGAGCTATTCCCATAAATCCACTTTCCAAATGAGCTTCTACCTCTATAGTGGGATTTCCTCTTGAATCAAGAATTTCTCGGGCATAAATGTCAACTATACTACTCATCAATTACCTCCTTATAAGGATACAAACCTATTAAAATACTATAATATCAAATTTACTTACTATATAATAATAATTATTTTCCTAAATATTTAAAAAGTAAGGTTCCCAGGGTAAAATATATTATTAAACTACCTACATCAACAATGGTAGTTATTAAAGGTCCACTAGCGATTGCTGGATCGATTCTTAAATAATTAAAAACTAAAGGTAATAGCGTTCCCATGGTAGCAGCAAGAATTACAGTGATACATAAAGACAAACCAATAGTAATACCTATAGTATAACTTCCTTGCCAGAAATAAGCCACTGAAAAAATAAGCAATCCCACTGTAGTACCAATGAGAAAACCAACCTTGGTCTCTGCCCAGATATTCCTCCATAACTCATCCAGCCGAAGTTGACCGGTAGCCAGTCCTCTTACCGTTATAGTAGAAGATTGAGCTCCCACATTTCCCCCCATAGCCATAATAATAGGAATAAAAAAAGCTAATGCAACTACCATCTCTAAAATATTAGAATGAAATTCAATCACTGTTCCGGAAACAAGCTCCCCGACCATACAGACCAACAACCAAGGCAATCTTGCTCTTGCTCTTTTTGCCGAACCAGTCTTGATTAATTTGTCTTCATAAACCTCAGCTGAACCGACCATCTTGTGGATATCTTCGGTTACCTCTTCTTCTAAGACATCAATAATATCATCAACAGTAATGATACCAACCATCATACCTTTTTTATTAATAACCGGTATAGCTAGAAAATCATAATCAGAGATAACTCTGGCAGCTACTTCGCGATCTTCTGTATCTAGGACGCTAATAACATCTTCTTCCATAATCTCGGATATCTTTTTATGAGAATCTGCTACAATTAAATCCCTTAATGATAAAACACCGATTAATTTATCTCTGTTATCTAGGATATACACATAATATATCATTTCTGCTTCGGGGCTCATTTCGCGGATATGCTGAATAGCTTGTTCTACAGTCAAATACTCCGGAAGTGTCACAAACTCATTGTTCATGATACTACCGGCAGTATTCTCCTCATATTTCATTAGTTCTTCAATTTCTTCAGCTTCTTCTTTGGGCAATAAATCTAATAATTCTCTAGATTCTTCAGGAGCAATTTCTCCTAACAAATCGACTGCATCATCAGTATCCATTCCCTTTAATATCTCAGAAGCCTGTTTTTTGCCCATAGCGTTGAGTAAATCAGACTGTAATTCAGTATTTAATTCAGAAATATATTCGGCTACTTTTTCTTGGTCTTTGATAAATTTGAATATTTCAACAATCTGTTCGGGGGAAAGCTCTTCAGCTATTTCGCTAAAATCATTGGGGTGCAGATCGCCAATTAAGTTTTTTAATTCCTCTACTTTATGTTCGTTTAAAAGTTGCTTGATTTTTTCAACTATCATTCTTTCTTCCATATGTTTACCCGCAGATAAAATTAAATAATACTCCCACGCAGGAGTATTTTTTAAAATACTCAAAAAAGAGAAATAAGGTATGTTCTATATAAGTTATTATCTTTATCCTCTTTTTATCTTTATTTTTTACCTTTCCACCTGATCTACAAAGTATATTGGCACTTACTTCGGATTTAAATTAAAAAATAATACCTTTACATAACATAAACCTTGGGGTCAAACAGTTTTAGCGCACCACCGCCATTTCACAAAAGGTAATTTCTTATGGTTAAATTAATTACTGAACATTATAATAGAAAATTACTAACCGTTATTCGAGATTAATCTTTTCTTCTTTCCTAATCCGATACAGCTGAGAGGCAGATAAAACTGAAATATTACCATTCGGTATTTTCAAGACCTCTATCTCTAATATTTTATGTCTGAATTGAATCTCAATTTTATCAAAAACCTTAATAGTATCACCGGCTTTAGCAATCTTGCCATTTATTTTTACACAATTATTATCACAGGCATATTTTGCTTCGGTTCTTCTTTTGATAACTCTACTTTTTTTTAAGAATTTATCTATTCTCAACAGTTTCTTATTTCAATCCTTAAATATACTCCAGGGAATTATTCCCCTTGAGTATCGCATTTTTAAAATTTCAATAATACTAAATATTTATTCTTTCTTTTTTAATTGAGGGAAAAGTATCACTTCTCTGATCGAGTCACGATCGGTAAAAAGCATTACTAGTCGATCAATGCCAACACCCATCCCTCCAGCAGGAGGCATTCCATACTCTAATGCTTCAATATAGTCATAGTCTACAAAATTTTGATTTATCTCTCCCTCGCTCTTATTCCCTGCTTGTTGCAGGAAACGCACCTTTTGTTCCAGAGGATCGTTTAATTCGGTAAAAGCATTGGCTATTTCCATACAATTAATAAAAAGTTCAAAACGTTCTACCAGGTGGAGATGACCTGGCTTTTGTTTAGAAAGAGGAGAAACCTCTACCGGATAATCAGTAATAAAGGTGGGCTGAATTAAAGTATGCTCAACATTTTTTTCAAATAGTTCATTAACAACTTCACCCTTTGACGCATTCTTAGACAATTCAAGTTGATATTTATCAATCAAATCTCCTAAATCATCATGCTTCACCTCATCAGGATTGATACCGGTAACTGTTTCAATTGCCTCATACATGGATAACCTTTTCCAGGGAGGAGTAAAATCAAGCACTTGTCCTTGATACTGAATGATCAAGGTCCCTTTAATTTTTTTCAAAATATCACAAATCATTTCTTCTGCTATCTCCATCATTACCCGATAATCAGCATAGGCTTCATATAATTCTAACATAGTAAATTCTGGATTATGTTTGGTTGAAATTCCTTCATTACGGAAATTACGATTCAATTCATAGACCTTCTCTAATCCCCCAACTAACAATCTCTTTAAATAAAGTTCTGGGGCTATCTTTAAATAAAGGTCCCGATGCAAACTTAAATGGCGGGTAACAAATGGGGTAGCAGTAGCTCCCCCAGGAATGGGCTGTAGCACAGGGGTTTCTACTTCCAGATATCCCTTATTATCCAGAAAGTTTCTAATAAATTTTATAATTTTACTTCTTTCGATGAATAGTTCTCTAGTCTCAGGATTGCTTATTAAATCAAGATAACGCTTTCGATATCTAATTTCGGTATCAGTTAATCCATGCCATTTCTCCGGTAAAGTTCGTAAAGTTTTACAGAGTAAAGTAAATTTACTTGCCACTACTGTTAACTCACCGGTTCTGGTTTTAAATACTGAACCGGTAATACCAACTATATCTCCCACAGAAATATCTTTAAATACCTCAAATGAATCAATACCAATAAGATTTGATTTGACATAAATCTGTATCTTTCCAGTCTGATCTTCCAAATCAGCGAAAACTGCTTTACCATGTTTTCTGAGAGCCTTAATTCTCCCGGCAATCACAATATTTTCATTGGAAGGTTCATCATTAGCAATATGGTTATATTTTTCAATAACCTTTATTATTGGTTCCTTTCCGGGAAAACGCTGGCCAAAAGGATCGATCCCCTGTCTTCTTAACTCTTCAATTTCTTTCATTTTTTCTTCTCTTATCGATAAGACATTTTTTCCCTCTTTATTTTGCTCAGTCAATGATTTTCACTCCTTGCTTAATCAGCAAATTAAAAATTGCCTTTTTTTAATAAAATTCAAAATAATATTTATACTGATATATTTTATAATAGAAACACATTAAAAGTAAAATAAAAATATGATTTAATTTATGGGAAGGATATTAAATATGATATATTCAAAGATGTCTAAATTGGATTAATAAATATTACACTGAGAGCAAATTCAGGGAGTTTTAAGTGGAAGAATACTCCTTTAATATCTTAAAATTTATTTTTTTAAATATTATCTATCAACAAATTGATAATAAATAATTATTTTATCTCTAAAATTTTGTAATGTAAATTTCCAGCTGGAACTCTAATTTTAACTTTATCTCCGACCTTTTTCCCTAATATTGCCTTTCCAATCGGAGAAGTCATAGATATCTTCCCGGAACTTGGATCAGATTCAACATAATCAACGAGGATAAAATTAATTTTTTCCTTTTTCTTGAGATCCTCCACTACTATTTCTGAACCGGGAGAAATATAATTATTATCATTTTTACTTCTATCTATAATTTCACTATTTTCAATAATTTTTTCTAGAGTTAGAATTCGTCCTTCTATAAATGCCTGCTCATTCTTAGCTGAACGATATTCAGCATTTTCAGCAATTTCACCAAAAGCAACAGCACTACTAATCTTTTCGGCAATTTCCCTTCTTTTCACAGTCTTTAATTCATATAATTCTTTTTTTAGTTTTTCCAAGCCTTCCTCAGTAAGCATAAACTTCCGTTCGTTCATTTTTATGCACCTTAACCTTTTACATAAAATTAAAACTAAGATAAGAAAATGTATAATATGAAATTAAACTTACCTTAGTTACTTTAATTTATATATTCTATTAATTACCTTAATTATTTATTATAATTAATTTTAAATGAATTATAGAATATTTAACGTTTATTGTCAAGTAAACAATGCAGCCTTATAATGGTTGGTTCTATGAAGTTCTATAAGGAATTAAACTTTTTCTTAGCTACTTTTTGCTTTTCTTTTTTTCTTATTTTTTCTCTATGTTTGAACTTAGTATTTGCTAGTATACGACTACTTATTCTATGAAATGCAATCGTAGCAAAGCTACGGTGAATTTAATCCAAAGATATTAAACTATGAAAACCATCTTCAAAAAGATGGTTTTCATAGTTTAATAAGTTGTAATGCTCCCTATTAAGAGGACACATTTTAAGTTAGTACTTGCTCTTTATTTTTACCATATTCTTGATAATATTGACAAGGAGTTCGATAACCTAGACTCTGATGCGGGAAGTCCTGGTTATAGT
>JAQUNC010000004.1 GCA_028717805.1 Atribacterota bacterium | reverse complement strand
TAATCCCATTGCTATTGCTATTCCAGCAGGCAAAGAGTATCCAGTGGTGCTAGACATGGCTACCAGTCTGGTTGCTAGAGGGAAAATACGGTTAGCTTTAGATAATAAACAGGAAATACCTTTAGGATGGGCTTTAGATTTAGATGGTAATCCCACAACAGATCCTCAAAAAGCCATTAAGGGAGCTCTACTTCCATTTGGAGGACCTAAAGGGTATGCCATATCTTTAATTATTCAGATCTTTTCCACTATTTTGAGTAATTCTGCGAGGGAAATGGAAATTAAATCTATGTATGATTTCTCAGGAAAATCAGAGATTGGTATTTTTTTAGGAGCAATTAAGATTGATTGTTTTATTTCCCGTGATAAATTTAACCATGAAATGGATGAATTAATTGAGAGAATAAAGACATCAAAATTAGCCAAAGGAAATGAAATGATATACTTACCAGGGGAAATAGAGTTGGAGCAACAAAAAAAGAGAGAAAAAGAAGGCATCCCTTTATCTAAGACTTTATATGATAATTTAAGGATTCTGGCTGATGAATTAAATGTTCAATTTAATATTTAAATATAGAGAGCTATTTATTTAATGAGGTGAAATCAGCAAAGAATTAAGAAGGAGTTTATCTGTCAGTAGAGGACTTAAATATTAAAAATTATCAAAAGATTAAAGGATTTAAAGGAGGGCAAAATTGAACGAATCTAAGGAATATATTTTGGAGAGAATGAAGGAAAGAAAGAGTATCAGAGATTATACTGATCAAAAGGTATCCGAAGAGGACCTAAAGCTTATCTTAGAATGTGCGAGATTTGCTCCTTCTGGAGAGAATGCCCAACCCTGGAGATTTATTGTAGTTAGAGATGAGAAGAGCAAAGAGTTTCTGGCTCAGATTTCCAAAAATGGTAGCGGTAGGCGGTTCACCGGGGAATTTTTAGGTAAGCAGATGCAAGCAAGGTTTGCCGGATTAGAAGATGAAGAGAAAAAGAAAAAAATATTTAAGAAACTTACTTCTGGTAATGTATCGGCCTTTGTTAATCAGGCAGATTTAATCTTAATAGTCTGTGGGAAAAAAGATGTTTGGGATACTCCTTATGATTGTTCTGCAGCGATTGAAAATATTTTACTGGCAGTAAGCGATTTAAAGTTAGGTTGTTGTTGGGTTATTGCCTGCGTTATTGATGTACGTGATGAAATGAAGATTAAGGAATACTTTAATATTCCAGATGATATAAAGATAATAAGCATTTTCCCCATTGGTTATCCGGCTAGAATTCCTAATGTTCGACCAAGAATTCCACTGGAAAAATTAGTATATAGAGAAAGATACGGAGATTTTTATTACCCATCAAGGGAGGGCGAGCAATGATGACTAGAGATAATAATTTTAAAGATACCTTATTTTTTGAATCTGTAAAAGAATTCTGGAACGAAAGAGGAAGAGGTGCTCGTTATAGGTTAACCACTGTCGGAATATCTTTCTTTAAGGAAAAAGTAACTTTAAGTAAATCAAAAGCAGAAAATATTGAAGAATTTAAAAAATACTTAATTGATAATAATTATTGTCAATCAATCAACTATACCGAAGACAATTTTTCATTTACTGTTGAGATTGAAGGTTGTTGTTTACAAAATATCAGAGAAAAATACGAAAATAATGGAATGGAAATCTTATGTTGTCCCATTGCCAATATGTTCATGCATATTATGGAATTAGAAACAAGAATGTCTCCAGAACTAATACCTATTCAGGTGGAGAATAATGTCTGTAAATTAACTATGGCTAAAATGGGTACTGAAGAAGTGACTGAAAAGGAGGCATAAAGAGAAACTGAGGAATAGAGTATTTGGATTAAAAGATAGGGTTATTTTTGTCTAAAATAGATGCTAAAATGATTTTAGCACATTAAAGGGAAAATAGTTCTAACAAGAAGGAATTGCTTTTTAAAAAATAATTAAGAAAGAGGTGAGAGATATATAATGAAAAGACTAAGCCTTTTGATAATCCTGGTTGTGTTAACCGTATTTTCATTAAACCTTACTAGTTTAGCCGCTTATCCAGAACGAAACATTAACTGTGTAGTAGGATTTTCTCCTGGTGGGCCTACTGATGTTATTGCCAGAGGTTCTGTACCTATCTTACAGGAGATATTGGGAGTAGGAATTGCTATAACTAATATGCCCGGAGCAGCAGGTGCAACAGCAGCTAAACATGTTTTGGATCAACCAGCTGATGGCTATACTTTCTATTATGGCTCAGAAATTATGTCAGTATGGCAGACTATGGGTACCATGGATATGTCACCACTAAGAGATTTTGATTGTGTAAAATTAGTAGCAGAAGCCACACCAGTGCTGGCAGTTCCACCTAAGTCACAATTTAATTCAGCAGAGGAATTTGTTCAATATGCGCAGGAAAATCCTGGTAAATTGAGAATAGGTACTGCTGGACCAGGAACCGTTCCACATGTTTCAGGATTGATGTTGCAACAAAAATTAGGCTGTGAGTTTACCTTTGTTCCCTATCAAGGAGGAGCACCAGCTATTACTGCAGTTATGGGTGCTCAGGTAGATGCTACTATCGAAATGGTACAATCCATGGTTTCTGCACATCAAGGAGGTCAACTGAAGATACTGGCTTCTTTCACCAATATACCGATACCTGGCTTAGAAGAGATACGACCGATAGGACAGATTTATCCTGAATTACAGGAAGATTTACCTTATGGACCGTATTTTGGTCCTTTTGTTAAAAAGGGTACTCCACAGGAAGTCATTGATGTATTGAAGGAAGCTATGGAAAAGGTGATTGTTGACCAGCGCTGGATTGATTATACCAATAATCTATATTTAACCAGAATTAATTACAGTGGAGAGGGAGCGATTGAATACCTGGAAGACTGGACTGCGAAAGCTGCCTGGCTACTTTACAATGCAGGAGCTGCTGCTCATTCTCCAACAAAGTTTGGAATTAAAAATTTGGAACTTTTAAAGAAATTAGAGAAATAAAATAATTGTTATTGATATATTTTCCCTTTAATGTGCCCTTAAACTGTTCTTAGATTATTTAGAAAGGTAAGATTTGCAGATGGTAGAAGTGAATAAAGAAAAATGCATAGGGTGTGGCGTATGTACTTCAGTATGTCCGGTTGAGGCTATCACGCTTTCTGATGGCAATGAATATGCTATTATAGACCATGATTTATGTATGGAGTGTTTTACCTGTATAGAGACCTGCCCCCAGGAAGCAATTAGTAAAGATGAGAGTAAATCAAATAAATAGGATGGCTTAAATTATGAACGATAACCAGGAAAATAGAATATTCTATAGAGTGATTTCACTTTTATTTGTAGCTTTGGTTATTACTATTGTCTATTTTGATATAAGCGGGAAATATCTTCAACAAGGTATTAAGTTATTTACAGTAGATTCCCCATTAATATTTCCTTTTTTAGTGTTTTTTACCTTAATTATAAATTTCATCTTTGAATTGAGAAATGAAATTAAAAAGATTTTAAATTTCTTTTCTTATTCTAAAACACAGGATGTGCTGCAAAAAAATTCAAACAATATTATTCAGACAAAAGAATTACTGGATATTTTCATCTTTACCGTAATAAGCATAATCTATGTTTATATTTTACCTAGGTTTCATTTTATCATCGCTACTGGCTTATATATGTTTGTTATTATGGTAGTGGTTAATGAATCGGATAAATTTGTTTATAAATTAACAAAATCAGCGCTTGCCACTGCAATAACAATTCCTCTTATTTACTATGTATTTTATGGAATTTTTGAGGTTATTTTGCCTTAAAATGGAAAGGGATTAGGGATTTCTATGGTTATACTATTACTTTATAATTTAGTAGGTGTTATAGTTGGCTTAGTTATGGGTGCCATGCCAGGGTTAACCGTGACTATGACAGCTGCCCTGGTAGTTTCTTTAACTTTTGGGTGGCCTATGGTAGAGGCCCTCTCTTTCATTATCGGTGCTTTTTGTGGTGGTGTTTTAGGCGGAGCCATATCAGCTATTACTATCAATATTCCTGGAACAGCTGCTGCTGTTGCTACAACCTTTGATGGATTTCCACTCAAACAAAAAGGAGAAGCAGATACGGCATTGGGATTTGCCCTTTTTAGCAGTTTAATAGGAGGATTATTTGGGGTGCTCTTTTTTGTTATTTTGGGTCCTATTATCGGAGCATATGCCCTTCGTTTTGGGGCACAGGAATACTTTGTTTTAACAGTATGGGGTTTAACTCTGGTTGCTGTTTTAAGTAAAGGAAATATTAGGAAAGGACTTATCAGTGCTGTTATAGGTATATTTATAGGGATGATAGGAATGGATCCGATTACCGGATTAATGAGATTTACAATGGCTATACCACTTTTCAGTGGAGGAATCCATTATGTTGTTGCTATGATAGGACTATTTGGTATGAAAGAGGTTTTTGTGCAGTTAACCAGTAAAAAATCAGGTTTTAAATTAGATATTGAAGGATACAAGATGTCTAAATTATTGCCCAGATTTGATTTACTTAAAAAATTAAACATCCGATGGTTAATATCTGCACCAATTGGAGCTATCATCGGACTGCTTCCAGGCACTGGTGGAGACGTAGGAGCCCTGGTTTCTTATGGTTTTCTTAAGAATATTATAAAAAAGCCAAGCAGACCATTTGGAGAAGGCGCTTATGAAGGGGTAATAGCTCCTGAGGTAGCTAATAAGGCAGCTGTTGGTGGTGCTCTTACCACAATGTTAACACTGGGAATCCCAGGTGATTCGGTAACTGCTGTGATTTTAGGTGCTTTTTATCTTCATGGTTTATTACCAGGACCGACATTTATGTTAACCGAAAGAAGTTATTTTTATCTGATAGCTATATTTGTTATCGCTGGAATGATTTTTTCCTATTTTATTGGCATTGTTGGCAGCAATGCCATGATAAAGATGTTAAATTTACCTAAATGGTATTTAATTGCTTTCATTCCTGTTCTATGTATTGTGGGGTCTTTTGCTCTACAGAATAAGTTAACTGATGTATTATTTATGTTTATCTTTGGTTTGATAGGCTATTTTTTTGAAAAATCCGGTTACCCTGTTAGCCCCATGATTTTAGGAATTATTTTAGGTCCTATGGTGGAAATTAATTTTAGACAGGCGTTAATTATTACTGGCAGTTTTCCCAGTTTAATTATCTCATTTTTCACCAGACCAATAAGCCTGATTTTAGTCATATTAGTTGCTATTTCTTTACTATTACAGAGCAGGTTGGAACAGCTCGAGTAAAGAATTTTTTAAATTATTTATATTATACCCATTATAAAATAAAACATTTAATTTAATATAAAAAATATACTTATATGATGTAGTCAATAAAAAGAATATAAATACAGAATTGCTAAAAATAATATTCTAGAATAAAGTAGAAAGGGATGTGATAATAATGTACGGTTACTGGGGGAAAGTGCTTCGAGTTAATTTAACAAAAAGAAATTATCAGGTAGTAGATATTCCTGAAAAAGTCTGGAAGGAATTAGTGGGTGGTTCTGCCTTCGGAGCTAAAATACTCCTGGAAGAAACTCCACCCAAGATAGATCCCCTGTCAGAAGAAAACAAGATTATCTTTGCTGTAGGTGTCTGGCAATCAGCCAAAAATCCGGGGAGTGGTAAATGGAGCGTTGTAACCAAATCGCCTTTGACTAAAACATTTCTTGATTCTTCCGGAGGTGGTAACTTTGCTTCTGCTCTCAAGAGAGCAGGATATGATGCTATCATTATTGAAGGCAAGAGCTCATCCCCGGTAGAAATAATAATCAATAACGAACAAGTAAACATAGAAGATGCTGCTTCACTCTGGGGAAAGGATGCCATAGAAACATTTAATCATTTCAAATCATCCCTCAATGATAATCGCTACAGTATTGTTTATATTGGTCCTTCTGGAGAGATAGGTCATCCTATTGCCTGTATAGGTTGCGATGGGCATAGTGTGGCCGGGCGAGGCGGTGCTGGCTCTGTGATGGGTTCAAAAAATTTAAAAGCTATAGCTGTACTAGGAACCAAAGAGGTCCCTCTCTATGATCCTGAAAAGGTTAAAAGTCGTGCTCTGGAATTAATGAGAGAGTTTACCAAACGTTCAGCCGAAAAAAGGAAGACAGGAACAACTTCTGCACCTGCCACCTTCGAAAAAATTGGAAATTTGCCTTTGAAGTACTGGGTTGGCGAAACCTGGGGAAAATCGGATCAGATATCTGCACCATATTACAACGAGGTATTACATACCAAAGCAACCTTTTGTGCCAACTGTCCCTATGGCTGTCACCGTCATATCCAAGTGGAAGATCCGGAAGAATATGCTGTAGAAGGCAGCGGTCCGGAGTATGAAACATTGGGCATGATGGGTGGTGCATTCTTATGTTCAGATCTTTTAGCCATAGCTAAAGCAAATGACATATGCAATCGCATGGGAATAGATACTATCTCAACCGGTGCCTGGATTAGCTTTCTGGCAGAGTGTTATGAAAAGAAGCTGATAAATAAAAAAGACACCGATGGTATAGCGATAAATTGGGGGGATGGAAAAGTACTGGTGCAGTTAACTGAGAAGATTGCCCGCTTGGAAGGTATTGGTGGATACTTCCAAGAAGGTATTGTTGGTGCAGCCAAGAGGATTGGTCCTGAGACAGAAGATTTGATAGTTCATGTCAAAAATATGGATTATCCTGCTCATGATCCCAGATGTCATCTAGCGGCTGGTTTAAATTATGCTACCGGTACCAGGGGAGCCTGCCATGAAAGGGCAGACGCCCAGGGATTCTTCTATCCCGAGTTAGGAATGGAAGCACCTGCCAGAACTATGGAGGAAGTTCCTCAATATGTCATACATCAACAGAATATGAGCAGTCTGGCTAATAGTCTAAGTGTTTGTAAGTTTATTCTAAGAGTTCCAAAACTTTCGTTGAGTGAAATTATTGAAATTCTAAATGCTGCTACGGGATGGAACTGGACGGTTCAGGATCTGGAAAAAGCGGGTGAACGGGGCTTTGTTTTGGAAAGAATAATTAATGTTCGTGATGGAATTTCTCGTAAGGATGATGTTCTACCCAAAAAGATGACCATACCAGCTCAGACCGGTCCTCGTGCGGGAAGAGTTCCGTTACCTCATGACAAAGCGTTAGATGAGTACTATAAACTTAGAAATTGGACTAATGATGGAATTCCGACTGAGAGTGGTTTGCATGAGATAGGTTTGGAAGAATATGTTCGTTTCTTAAACAAGCAAAATTCTTCTTGAATATATCTGGAATAAGCTGTATTTGGTCGGTAGGTTTGTTGACATAAAAGTAGATAGAATCTATAATCTTATCAGGAACAAGAATTGATATCATGACAGATCGGAAGAAGAGTAAATTAAAGTTTGTTTACAGAGAGCCGTACCAGGTGGAAAGCGGTGGCAAACTTGATTGAAATCCATCTTCCCAACAATTTAGTATATTTATATTACGTAAAATCTAAAATTTTCATATGTCTTTTGCTATTGATTAAGGATAGATCTTTCTATTAAATTAGGGTGGCACCACGTGAGTGAACTCTCGTCCCTAAGGTAGCGAGTACCAGCAGGCGGGAGTTTTTTTATTTCAGGAGATTATCTAAATGAATACAGATAAGGATTTTGAATTAGTAGATCACACAGCTGATATAGGTTTGAAAATATATGGCAAGAACAAACAGGAATTGTTTCTCAATGCCGCTCGGGGGATGTTCTTTCTTATTACTAGTGTCCCGGTATCTCCTGTTCAAAATAGACCCAAAAATTACTACAAAATAGAAAGTAGTGCTTCTAATATTGAAGATTTAATGATTACCTGGTTAAGTGATTTACTTTATATTCATGTTACTGAATTTGTTATCTTTGATGATTATATCATTAATTCTATGACTGAAGAAATGATTAAATCTAAAGCCAGCGCAATAGAGATAAAAAGTTCTCCCTACCGAATTGTTAAAGAGATCAAGGCTGTTACCTATCATGATTTAAGTGTTTACCAGGATCCAGACGGGAGATGGACAGCAAATATAGTATTTGATATTTAATGCTAAATACCTTAGAATTTTAATAAAGGAGATAACCTAAGTATCATCTTTTTATCTTGCTTACAATAAAAAAGGGGTTGATTCTATGAAAGATAAATGGGAAGAGATATTAAAACAGAAAGGACCTTATATTTGGGATATACCAAAAGAATATCGTCCTGGAATGCTGGTAGATGGACGCATTTATGCTTCTCAGAGCCTATTAAAGCAGATTATTAGTGATCAAGCTCCTGGCCAGGTAGCTAATGTTGCCTTTTTGCCTGGTATTGTTGGTTATTCTTTAGCCATGCCAGATATTCACTGGGGATATGGCTTTCCTATAGGTGGTGTAGCAGCAACTCGCCTGGAAGATGGGGTAATTTCACCAGGAGGAGTTGGATTCGATATAAATTGCGGTGTAAGGTTGATTCGTTCCAATTTAAAACTTAAAGATGTAAAAGATAAGATGAATCAGCTGGTAGAATACCTTTATAAGAAAATTCCTTCTGGAGTCGGTTCGGAAGGAATTCTTAAGCTAAAGCTATCTGAGGAAAAAAGAGTTTTAGCAGAAGGCGCACAATGGGCGGTAGAAAAAGGATTTGGAGAGAAAAAAGATATAACTTATAGTGAGGAAAATGGTAAAATGACTCAGGCCAACCCAGATATTATTAGTAATAAAGCAATCCAGCGCGGGGGTTCCCAATTGGGAACACTGGGTTCGGGGAATCATTTTTTAGAAATTCAGGTGATTGACAGAGTTTACCAACCAGAAAAGGCTACGAAAATGGGACTGGAAGAAGGAATGATTACTATTTTAGTCCATACCGGGTCCCGAGGTTTTGGGCATCAGGTTTGTACTGATTATCTATCGATTATGCAAAAAGCAGTACAACGATATCATATCAGTATTCCTGATAGACAGTTAGCCTGTGCACCTCTTAATTCTCCTGAAGGAGAAAATTATTATCAGGCTATGTGTTGCGCAGCTAATTTTGCCTGGGCGAATCGTCAATGCATAACTCACTGGATAAGAGATGTTTTTAAACAAATATTTCGTGTTTCCCAAGAAGAGCTGGGTCTGAATCTAGTCTATGATGTAGCACATAATATTGCCAAAATTGAGTTTCATCAATTTCAAGGTGCTAAAGTAAAGTTATGTGTTCACCGAAAGGGTGCTACCAGGTCTTTTCCACCCCAGCATCCTGATTTGCCACCAAAATATCAAGAAATTGGACAGCCGGTTTTAATTCCTGGAGACATGGGACGTTGTTCCTTTGTTTTGGTGGGGAATGAAAAGGCAATGCAGGAAACATTTGGTTCTACCTGTCACGGTGCCGGCAGAGTATTAAGCCGTGGTGCTGCAAAAAGAGAAGTAAGAAATAGAAATATTGTAGAGGAGTTAAGGGCAAGAGATATTTTAGTCAAAGCCAGGAGTAGAGAGACACTGGCAGAAGAAATATCTGAGGCTTATAAAGATGTGTCAGAAGTGGTCAATGTAATGGATCAGAGTGGAATTTCTAGCAAAGTGGCAAGAATGCGTCCACTGGGAGTCATAAAAGGATAAAAAAATTAGTAATAGAATGGTGCAGGAGGATATTTAAGAATATGTTGGATTTAAAATTAATTCGTTCAGAGCCGGATAAGATAAAAGATGCCTTGAAAAAAAGAGGTCAGGATATCAGTAATATTGATTTTATTTTAGAACTTGATGATAAACGCCGAAAAATTATCTTTACCTCAAGCGCCTTAAAACAGGAAAGAAATGAAGTATCTGAGGAAATTGCCCGCTTGAAACGAGAAAAAAATGATGCTCAGGAAAAGATTATTGCTATGAGGGAAGTATCGAGTAAAATTAAGGATATGGATACAGAGGTTAAGTCTATAGAACAAGAGATTCAAAGTATATTATTAGAAATACCCAATATAGTTGATGCCAGCGTACCAGTAGGTCCTGATGAAGAAAGTAACCAGGAAGTCAGAAGATGGGGAAAACAGAGAAAATTAGATTTTGAGCCACAGGCACACTGGGATTTAGGTGAAAAATTGGATATTCTTGATTTTGAAAGAGGAGCTAAGATTTCCGCTGCCCGTTTTACAGTACTAAAAAATAGGGGAGCAAGGCTGGAAAGAGCATTAATTAATTTTATGCTAGACATTCATACTAAAGAGCATAATTATCAGGAAATATTTCCTCCCTTTTTAGTCAATGCTAATACTATGACCGGTACCGGTCAGTTGCCAAAGTTTGAAAATGAATTATTTAAATCCAATGATGAATTATATCTGGTTCCTACGGCAGAAGTTCCTTTAACTAATTTACATCAAGATGAAATATTACCAGAATCAGACCTACCACTTTACTATACTGCTTATACTGCTTGTTTCAGAAGAGAAGCTGGTTCTTATGGTAAGGATGTGAGAGGACTAATCAGGCAGCATCAGTTTAACAAAGTGGAATTAGTGAAAATTTGTAAACCGGAAGAATCTTTTTTGGAGCTGGAAAAATTGACTCAGAATGCAGAAGTAATCTTGCAAAGGTTGGAACTACCCTATCGGGTAGTTGTTCTCTCTACCGGCGATATGGGATTTTCTTCTGCCAAGACCTATGATTTAGAGGTATGGTTGCCATCCCAGGGGAAATATCGGGAGATATCCTCCTGTAGTAATTGTACTGATTTTCAAGCCCGTAGGGCTAATATTCGGTATCGGGAAGAGGAATCTGGTAAAGTCCATTTTGTTCATACCTTAAATGGCTCCGGAGTTGCAGTGGGGAGAACTATGGTAGCTATCATGGAGAATTTTCAAGAGAAGGATGGTTCAATTATTATACCTGAAGCTCTACGTCCTTATATGGATGGATTGCAAAAAATTTCCGGTTAAGGTAAAATTTTATTGCTTATCTACCTTTTGATGCTATTTGTGGAGGGATGTCCGAATGGCAAGGAGCCGGTCTTGAAAACCGGTGTAGGCGTAAGCTGTCTGGGTTCGAGTCCCAGTCCCTCCGCCATATTTCATTTATTGATTTTATTAAAATTGAATCGGTATCGTTCATAGCATCGAAATTTCCAAAAATTCTGATGCAATAAATCTTCTTTCCTAAATAATTAAAATATATGTTAAGTTAGGCTTTAAGATAGAGTATATATAATTCAATAACTATTATACCTTAGATAAAATTAGTATTTATTATAAAAATATTAACAATAGGATAATCAGTAGAAATATTTCCTGAAAATATCAAAGGAAATAATTTTTTAAAGAAAATTTATCATGCTTTATAAACAAGATATATAAGGGATTAAAAAATATTGAATTTGATCTTAATTAAAGAGACTCTCAAGGATAAGGATTCCCCTAGAATATCTTAGGAAAACTTTAAAAATTATCATGTTAATTATGTTGTAAATATAAATCTTATTTATAGATTTAAATAGGTAATTGAAGAATATTATGATTACAAAACATAAAATAATTATAGGTGATTCCCGAAAGATGGAAGAAATCCCAGATAAATCTATTCATCTTATTATTACTTCTCCACCATATTGGCAATTAAAGGATTATGGAATAGAAAAGCAGATTGGTTTTGGTGATTCTTATGAGGATTATATTAATAATTTAAATTTAGTATGGACTGAATGTTATAGGTTGTTACATGATAGTTGTAGATTATGTATCAATATTGGCGATCAATTTGCCCGCTCAGTTTATTATGGAAGATACAAAATCATTCCTATTAGAACGGAGATTATTAAATTTTGTGAAAGTATAGGATTTGATTATATGGGTGCAATTATTTGGCAAAAACCAACAACTATGAATACTACTGGCGGAGCAACGGTAATGGGTAGCTTCCCCTATCCAAGAAATGGAATTATAAAGATTGATTATGAATTTATATTGATTTTTAAAAAGAGCGGTACCCCACCAAAAGTTTCAAAAGAAATAAAAGAAAAATCAAAGCTCTCTAAAGAAGAATGGAATGAATATTTTTCAGGACATTGGAATTTTAATGGAGAAAAGCAAACAGGACATTTGGCAATGTTTCCTGAAGAATTACCAAAGAGACTTATTAAAATGTTTAGTTTTACTGGAGATACTGTTTTAGATCCATTCTTGGGAAGTGGAACAACCGTTTTAGCTGCTAAGAATCTAAATAGA
Organism: Atribacterota bacterium; assembly: GCA_028717805.1. Classification (NCBI taxonomy): domain Bacteria; kingdom Pseudomonadati; phylum Atribacterota; species Atribacterota bacterium. Next base: position 83,859 of record JAQUNC010000004.1, on the reverse strand, counting down.
AATTCAATTGGTTATGAAATAAATGAGAAATTCTTATCTATTATTCAAGATAAGGTAGGAATAAATAGAAGGGAACTTTTCCAAACGGCAGTGTTTGAAGTTGTTAAACAAAAATCATTAAGAGTAAATTGGAATTTAGAAATTAAAAAGCTATCTTACCAGTTTAAAGACCCTATAAAGTTTGATAAAAAGATAGATCCAAGGAAACTAAAATTTGGTTCTAAAATCGATTCTTCAAAGCCAGTAAGGCAAGAATCTTTCTCAGTAAAAGATGTTATTAGTCCAGAAGAGTTAATTTTAAATAATAATATAAAGGTAAGGTTAATTGGCATTAAATCTAATAAAAACAATATGGATAAAGCAATAACTTTTTTAAAATCTAGACTAAAAAACCAAAAGGTATTCTTAAAATATGATAATATCAAATATGATAATAATGGTAATTTATTAGTATATATCTATCTAAAAAATAAAACATTTGTTAATGCTCATTTAATAAAAAGTGGATTTGTAGAAATTGATACTAATTCAGATTATATTTATAAAAATAAATTTATAAGATTAAAGAAAGATATTTATGGCTAAAGAATGGATTTTGAATAGCGCTATAAACCGTTGGGGACTTCAGAAGAAAAAGGTGGTTGGTGCTATTTCTGACGAAATAAGAAGATGTTCTCCTAAAACAGTAAGTGATTGGGAGAAATATTATTTTAAAAATGTTTATCCAAAAGAACATTTAATTGAAATTGGTAAAAAATTATATGTTAAAGTGACTGAAGTCTTGAGAGCTGAAATTGATGAAGTAACTGAAGAAGATTGTATAAATTATGTAATTAATCTTGTAATTAATAGAACCTTTGATGGTTATATGACTGAAAAGAAAACAGTCTATGAGCAACTCCAAGATATGTTGGGGGTTAAAATAGAACCGGCATCTGATGAATGGGATAGATTATTTAATGTAGATTTTTTCATTAAAATTAAGGATAAATACATTGGTTTTCAAATTAAACCTGGAAGCTATTCATTTATTACTCAAATTATAAATGAGAGAAAGCATCAAGAGGACACACATAGAAAATTTACTGCTAAATATGGAGGAAAAGTCTTTTATGTAATTTCGGTAAAAGAGAATGATCGAAAAATAATTTATAACACTAAAGTAATTAAAGAAATAAGAATAGAAATGGAAAGATTGGGAAAAACATAACAAGAATTATCAAAAAAACAATTATTTTAATTCCATGTTACTGAGTAATGAAAGTTTTTTGTAAAATAATATATTAATATTTTGAGAGTATTTAGAGATGAAGGAAGAAGAAAAAGCGATAGGTTTATTGGATTCTGGTTTAGGTGGATTAAGCGTATTCAGAGAAGTAAAGAAACAGCTACCTCAGGAGCGGGTTATTTATTTTGGGGATACTGCTCATGCTCCTTATGGGGAGAAGACTGATGTTCAGATTCTTGCTTATGTTGTCTGCATTATTGACTTTTTACTGCAAAAAGGAGTCAAACTAATAATAATTGCCTGTAACACCGCTACTGCAGTGGCATTGGAAAAAGTCAAAGAGAAGTATAATCTGCCCATTATCGGCGTGATTCAACCCGGTGCACATGAGGCAGTAAAGAAAACTAGAAATAAAAAAATTGGGATTATCGGAACAGAAGTAACTATCCGCAATCAAAGCTATGAAAAAATTATTAAAGGCATTGATCCATTAATAATTACCTATAGCAATGCTTGCAGTAATCAGATTATTAGAGAGATGGAAGAGCAGTCTTTAAGGAATGAGGGCAAAATAAAAGTTTTATTAACAGAGTGTATCCAACCATTACTAGAGAATGATATTGATACCCTAATCTGGGGATGCACCCACTATCCCTTTTTAAAAAAATACCTTGACCAAAAACTGGTGAAGAAAATAGTTCTGGTTGATCCCTCAGAAGCTACAGTCAAAAAAGCTAAAGACTGGCTTGGTAAATATCATTTAAATAAAAATGTTGGCAATGATAAAGAGGATATTTTTTTTATTAGTGGTGATCCGGATTTATTTGCCCGTATTGCCCAAACACTATTAGAATATAAAGCTGGTAAATTTCAAAAAGCCCCAAATTTTTAGTATAAATTCTTCCTCTATTATTTATTCATCATAGTAATAAAATAATCTCATCTTAAAACAGTAATTATTGGGAATTTCAATAAATTCATTTATTAATTCTCTTGATTTCTCATTAAATTTATTATATGCTTAAAAAAGCAAAAAACCTTTAAATTAGTTCAGAGAAACTAAAAAGGAGATCATCTTGATGAAAAACCTCTTTTCCTTATTTACAGGATGAGAGGTTTTATTTATATATAATACTATATTCCTTTAAGATCAGTTCAGTGAGACTGATAAGGAAATAATCTCCTAAAATCCCCTTATCAATCTCTACTGAGAAAGGGGGTTATTAATTTTATAGAGAAACTTAGTAAATTTTTTGCTACAAAGTAAGCTAGCAGAATGAAAATGAAATATAAAACATTGTAACGTTAGAAGGAGAAAGAGATGAATTTAAATAATCAGCAGGAAATTATTGATTATACTGAAAAAGGATTAACACAAACCATTGTTCTAGGTTTGCAGCATGGTTTTACTATGTTTAGTGCCACAATTCTGGTTCCCATTATTACCGGTCTCGATGTCTCGGTAGCTCTTTTTATGGCTGGAATTGGTACTTTAATTTTTCATCTGGTAACTAAAAATAGAGTGCCGGCATTTCTGGGCTCTTCTTTTGCTTTTATTACCCCTATTACTCTGGTAGCTGAAAAATATGGTATACCATACGCCTTAGGTGGAATAGTAGCAGCTGGTTTAATATATCTGATTATTTCTTTTTTAGTTAGTTATTTTGGATCAGAAAAGATAATTTCTTTTTTCCCTCCGGTGGTTACCGGACCGGTGATTATGGTTATAGGTCTAAAATTAGCCCCAACTGCGATAAGTATGGCCAGTGAAAATTGGTGGTTAGCTTTAATTGGTTTTATCATAGTTGTTATAAATACTTCCTTTGCCCGCGGTTTCTTAAAAGTTTTACCTGTTTTAATGGGTATTGTATTAGGATACCTGGTTGCAATCCTAATGGGATTAATTGATTTTACGCCAGTAGTAGAGGCAAAATGGTTAGGATTTCCCCAATTTACCATGGCACACTTTAATTGGAATGCTATTATTATAGTGGCACCAGTTGCCATTGTGACCGTTATTGAACATATCGGAGATGTTCTGGCAATCGGTGCAACAGTGGAAAAGGATTTAGTCAAAAATCCAGGTTTAAGTCGTACCTTATTAGGAGATGGTCTGGCTACTTCTGTAGCCGCTCTATTCGGAGGACCGGCTAATACCACTTATTCTGAGAATACCGGCGTATTAGCCCTGACTAAAGTCTATAATCCTGTTGTTATGCGTATCGCTGCCTTATTTGCCATTTTGATTGGATTAATTCCTAAATTAGGAGCTCTTATTGCTACAATTCCTGGCTCTCTCATTGGTGGTATTTCCATTATTCTCTTCGGTATGATTGCAGCAGTAGGAGTAAGAACAGTGGTGGAAAATAGAGTTAATTTTGAAAAACCAAGAAATTTGATTATTGCAGCAACCATTCTTGTTATCTCTCTCGGTGGTGTATCCATTCCCATTTCCCTAGCTAATGGACAGATTACAGTAGAGGGGATGGCCTTAGGTGCCCTGGTAGGTATAATATTAAATAAGGTGATGCCAGAATAATTAATTAAATCTTTTTTATAAATATTGAGATTATCTTGGGTGAATCAAATGTACTGAAATCATAATTCTATTTTATACTAAACATTATACTAAACAATAAGGACGAGAGCTACCCAATATTTTATTTAAAGGTATATAAATTATTCAAACTTTTTGTAGCAAGAAAGGAGCCATAATAGTGCGACAAACCTATAAAAAGAAGTTAGAAGTTCTAAATAATCCCTTTGTTATCAAACGTGTTAAAGAGGCAATAGAGCTCTGTCAGCCGGATAAGGTAACTGTCATAACTGATGATACAGAAGAAATTCAATATGTTAAAGAGCTTACCTTAAAGAATAAAGAAGAGGAAAAACTAAAATTACCCGAACACACTGCTCATTTTGATGGTTATTATGATCAGGGTAGAGACAAGGCTAATACCCGCTATCTTTTATCCAATAAGGTGGATTGGGGTATTGATGTCAATTCTATTGATAAAGAAAAAGGTCTGAAAGAGATTAGAACATATTTTCAAGGAAGTATGAAGGGTAAGGAAATGCTGATACGTTTCTTTTCTCTAGGTCCCACGAACTCTTCCTTTTCTATTCCTGCTTTACAAATTACTGATTCAGCTTATGTTGCTCATAGTGAAGATTTGCTATATAGGAGTAATTATGAAGGATTTAAAGCCTTAAATGGTTCAAATCAATTCTTTTATTTTCTGCATTCGGCAGGAAGACTAAAAAACAATGTCAGCATTGATATGGACAAGAGAAGGATTTATATTGATTTAGAAGAAAACTGTGTCTATTCCGTTAATAATCAATATGCCGGCAATTCCATTGGACTGAAGAAGCTGGCTTTCCGATTGGCTATCCAGAAGGCACAGCAGGAGGGATGGCTGGCAGAACATATGTTTATTATGGGTGTTCACGGCAAGAAGGATAGGACTACTTACTTTACCGGAGCTTTCCCCAGTGCCTGTGGCAAGACCAGTACTGCTATGTTGCCAGGACAGACCATTATAGGTGATGATATTGCCTTCCTCAAGAAGGTGGCGGGAGAGGTAAAAGCAGTGAATATGGAAAAAGGTATTTTTGGTATCATTGCCGATGTTAATAAAGAAGAGGACCCTTTAATTTATAGGGCATTAACTACCCCCAGAGAACTTATTTTCTCCAATGTACTGATCAAGGATGGCATCCCCTACTGGCTGGGAATGGGCAAGGAGCTTCCTAAAGAGGGGATTAACTATAGTGGTAGGTGGTATCAGGGTAAAAAGGACCAAGAGGGAAACATCATTGACCCCTCTCATAAAAATGCTCGCTATACCATAAGAATGTCTGAGCTGGATAATATTGATCCGGAGGCAGAAAATCCCGAGGGAGTACCCATTGCTGCTTTTCTTTACGGAGGGAGAGATTCTGATACCTCTCTACCCATTGTGGAGTCACTTACCTGGGAACACGGTGTCTTTATCGGTGCTACCGTGGAGTCAGAAACGACTGCTGCTACTTTGGGTCAACAGGGAATCAGAAAACACAATCCGATGGCTAACCTCGATTTTATTTCAGTTCCCTTTGCCACTTATCTGGAGAATCATATCTCTTTTCAGAATAATTTAAAGAGAATCCCCAGGATATTTGCTACCAATTATTTTTTGAAAGATGAACAAGGTAACTTTAGGACTCCTAAAGTATATAATCTTTTGTGGGTTTTATGGGCTGAAGGAAGAGTAAACAAAGAATATTGTGCCATCAAAACACCGGTAGGTTTTATTCCTAAATATGAAGATTTAAGAAAAATTTTTAAACATATGGTAAATAAAGAATATTCACAAGAAGAATATATTAACCAGTTTTCCTTAAGAATTGATAGATACCTGGCAAAAATGGATAGGATGAAAGCAGTTTTTACTAAAATAAATATTCCGGGTCTTTTAGTTAAGGAATTGGAACAGCAGATAGAGCGATTAAATAAAGCAAAAGCAAAATTCAATCAGGTACTCATTTCACCATTTACATTCTATTCTTAAGATGATGGTAGTAGATTAGGTAAAATATAGGTTAATAACTATTTAATCAGAATAATATTTAATTTTGCATCCAACCAAATTAATCCATTTAAAATAAATTTATTATTTAATAAGATTTAGTAATTATTTATTTTCCCCTTTTATCCTTGACGTATCCTTTTACAAAATTATATTCAGCTATTAACTGATTATTTCTTTCGAGAAAGTTACCAACAAATAATAATTATACGTAATTCTATTAATTAATGGTTTTATTGACAGCTTAGTAAAAAATAAAATAATAAAAAGTATTTGACTAATGCAATTTTGATTGGTAAAATTTAATTAATTAAAATGTCATACAATATATATAATATAAATAATATTACTACTGTGGAATTATTATGAATAAAAGCTGTCATAAAATAAAAATGTTTAATAAAATTAAAACTCAAAAGGTTTATGTTAAAATTGTGGAACAGATTAGAGAGCTCATCAGGGAGGGAAAGCTGAAACCAGGAGATAGACTTCCCTCAGAACAGGAGCTAGCAGAACAATTTGGAATTTCTCGCCCTTCTGTTAGAGAAGCTATGAGTGCATTAGAAATATTAGGTATAACAGAAAGAAGGGTAGGGAAAGGGAATTTTATTAAAGATAATAGTTTATCATCTACTTTTTATGAAGAGGAAATTTTAGAACTCGAACAAGAAGAAAGTCCATTTGAATTATTAGAAGCAAGAAAGGTATTGGAGACAGAGCTAGCTGGTTTGGCTAGTCAAAAAGGTTCACCAGAAGACATAGCTGCTATTGAAACTGCACTTAGTAATATGAGAGACGCCCTGGGAAATATTCCTAGAATGATGGAAATGGATCGGGAGTTTCATATCAACATAGCTAAAGCCGCGCATAATAGTTTATTATTTTCTGTTATGCTCAATATGAGCGATCTTTTAAAGGAAAGATTATGGGTTAATATGAAAGAGAAGACTTGGAACCTCCCAGATTATCCCCAAAAATACATAAAAGAACATTCTGCTATTTTAGAAGCTATTAAGAGTAAAGATGAAAAATCTGCTCGTAAAGCGATGTATTTCCATTTAGCTGGGGTAGAAGAAGATATACTAAAAGAATGAATTGTTTTCTATAATTTTAAACTTTTGGAGGTACGCGAATTATTCAATTTAGAAAATAAAAAAAGGAGGTGTTAAAGTATAATATTATTTTAAATTGGCAAAAAATATTTAAATGAGAAAAGGAGCTAAGAATGAAAAAACTAGTGTTTTTAGTATTTATACTAGTTTTAACAATGCTTTTTACAAGTGTAATTGTGACAGCAAATCAGATTACCATGAGTCTTTCCTATGGAGGATCTGAAGGTGGCGAAGATGATATATCAGCCAAAAAGTTTAAAGAGCTGTTAGAAGAAAAAACGAATGAAGCTATTGAGGTAGAATTATTCTGCTGTGAACAGCTGGGTAAAGAAGTAGATATAGTAACCTCTCTTGAATTAGGTACCGTTGATATGGCTATTATGGGAACGACTATTCATCAGCAGGCAGCTCCGGAATATAATATCTGGAGTGCTTATTATATCTTTGAAAACAGGGATGAAGTCTTACAAATTATGAATGGCCCTATCGGCGAGAGAGTTGGGCAAGCCATGTTAGAGAATAAAAATATTAGAATGCTTGGTATTGGCTTGAGAGGACCACGTCATTTGTCCTCCAAACGTCCTATCAGAACGCCAGAAGATGTCAAGGGATTAAAAATCAGGATACCTTTGCAGCCGATTTATGTTGCTAGTTGGGAGAAAATGGGTGCTTTCCCCCAGGCTATTGCTTACGGAGAACTATATACTGCCCTGAAGCAGGGTATAGTTGAAGCACAGGAAAATCCTTTGGATTACATCTATGCTCCTGCTTTCTATGAAGTACAGGATTATGTTAATTTAACTGCTCATCAGCGTGCTTTCTTCACTTATGTCATGAGTGAAAAATTCTTCCAGAGCCTAGATGAGACATTACAGAAAGCGGTCATAGAAGCTGCTGATGAAACAACCGTGTTCCACAATGATCTACAGCAGAATAATGAAGATATATGGCGACAAAAACTGGAAGAAGAAGGCATGGAATTTATTGAAGTTGACCAGGCGGCCTTTAAAGAAGTTTTAAAGGATATCCCGGATGAATTTGCTGATACCTGGGCTCCCGGTTTCTTAGAAGAACTTCGAACTGAATTAGCCAAGATCAGGGATTAATTTAGAATTAGATTTTCAAAAGGAATAGAACCAGAATATCCGGGTATAGAATACTTGATTAAACACTTTTTCCGGATATTCTGGGTAGGTTCTTACACACAAATTGATTTGCTTCAATATCATCAGATGAAAATAATGATTCTTCTGCTAGAGGAAGATGTTGATTTTGCGATGGAGAATGATGATTTTAAATAGAGAGAATTTTGTATGTAACCCAAAAATGGAATCTCTGAAAGATATATTTTTAAGGAGTTCATAATGTGGGTGATAAATTAGAGAAATTTCTGGAAAAGATGGTTGGCCTCTTAACTGGCGTAATGGTTCTCTTGCTTATGGCTCAGGTTGCGACTCGCTATGTTTTGCGTGGATCCATGTACTGGGCAGGTGAGATGGCCGTATGGGTATTTATCTGGATTACTTATCTGGGGGCTGCATTGTTATACCGGAGAAAAGGGCATATTGTTGTCAAGCTGATTGACTTTGTTTTATCAAAAAGGGCAAAGAAAATAGTAGAAATTCTCACCGATATTATCGTAGCTGTATTTATTGTTATCATTTTTTATTATTCTATACCGGTAGTACAAGCTTACTCTAATCAGTATGCTACTGCTATTCATATCTCCAGGGGACTCATGTTTCTTTCCTTACCGGTATCCCTGGTTTTGATATTTATATTTATGATTGATAGCATTTTACAGAAGATTAGAGGTAGATATAAATGTCGCTAACAATTGTTTTTGGAATCATGCTTATCGGATTTTTAGTTGGAATTCCAGTGGCCTTTACAATGAGTATGGCTGCATTTTCCTATTTTGTGATTAATCCTGTTCTTCCCAATACGATGGTACCCTTAAGAATGGTTGTGGGAGCTGAGTCATACGAATTGATGGCGGTCCCCCTTTACATGTTGGCGGCGCATATTATGAACAGCATGGGTTTAACCATGAGAATATTCAAGTTTACAAAGGCACTGGTAGGACATTTTACAGGGGGGACAGCACATGTGAACATACTTTCCAGTTTGATTTTCTCTGGTATGTCTGGTTCTGCTCTGGCTGATGCCAGTGGGATTGGCAGTGTTTTAATTAAAGCAATGAAAGATGAGGGTTATGACGCTGAATTTTCGGCAGCTGTTACCGGTGCTTCGGCTACAATTGGTCCTATCTTTCCACCCAGTATCCCGATGGTATTGATTGGTGCTGTTGCTGGAATCTCTATCGGAAAATTATTTATTGGCGGCGTTATACCAGGTATCCTGATGGCAGTTTACATGTCAATTGTGTCTTATATTCTATCCAAAAAAAGACATTATCCCCGTAGAGAGAGAGCGAAATGGAATGAGTTGTGGAGTTCTTTTAAAGATGCTTTTCCTGCCCTGACCACTCCTGTGGTTATTTTATACGGAATTCTGGGAGGAATTTTTACACCGACAGAGGCAGGTGTGATAGCAGTTTTTTATGCCCTGGTTATTTCAACTTTTGTTTATAAAGAGAGTAACTTTTCAGTATTGTTTGATATGCTGATTAAGACAGGTAGAGAAACAGCAAGGATTATGTTTATTGTGGGAAGTGCGTATGCTCTTGCCTGGGTATTATCCAGAGAAAGAATAGCTCTTATTTTAGTTGATAGTATTACTACTGTTTCTTCTAACCCGATCATTGTACTGTTATTGATTATCCTTGCTTATTTAGTTGTTGGTTGTTTTATTAATCCGTCGGCTGCTATTATTATCTTTGTCCCCATGTTAATGCCCCTGGTAAAAAGTGTGGGGATTGATCTGATTCAGTTTGGAGTGATTACTGCATTAACCTTGATGGTAGGCTTACTGACTCCTCCTGTGGGACTTTCCATGTATATTGTCTGTGATGTAGCTGAAATATCTATCTCTCAGTTTGTCAGAGGAATGGGATGGTTCTGGCTGGCTCTTGTTTTTACGATTCTGACAATGGTGTTTTATCCGGCGGTTGTTACCTGGCTTCCTGATCTTTTAATGTAGCAAAGGAGTCATAACATGTCTATTTATCACCATAAATTAACTCCAAAACAAAGATTAAATAAAGTATTGAATAGTGAAATACCTGATAGGGTACCATGGGTAGATCACTTTATGAACAATGATCTTCCCAATCAAATATTGAAAAAACAACTTAAATACAATTTTAAATTCATACGTAATTCTCCAGAGATACTGGATTTTTTAGGAATGGATGCCTTTGAATTTAGGGTCACTGCACCGGTTTACTGTGAGATTCTAAAAGAAAATGGTATTGAGATGTATGGTAGCGGACTAATCAAATCTAAGGAAGACCTAAAAGAAATTAAACTTCCTGATCCTGGTTCAACAGATATTCTAAAGGAAGCAGAAATATTAGCTAATAATTTTGGAGATCGATATGCTCTTATTTTAAGTACCCGCAGTGGTTTTATGAATACCTATTTAAGTTTAGGATTCGATGGATTTTCCTATGCTCTGATAGATGATCCTGGTTTTATAGATAACCTGTTTTATAAGATGAGAGATTGGACCTTAGAATTAGTAGAACATTTAAAACAATTTCCCTTTGATGCAATTAGAGTAACTGATGATATTGCCTATAAAAATGGTTTATTGTTTTCTCCCAACATACTGGAAAAATATCTATTGTCAGCACATAAAATTGTAAAAGAATTTAGTGGATTACCATTTATGTTTCACAGTGATGGGAATTTTATGGCCATCATGGATCGTCTTATCGATATTGGTGTGGATGTTGTTTCCAACATTGAACCGGAAGCTATGGATATCGTTGAACTGAAAAAGAAATATGGGGATAAAGTAATAATTATGGGGAATATAAGCGTGAATACCCTTGCTACTGGAACACCAGAAGAGGTATTTCAAGAAACAAAACAACGGCTTCAACAGCTTGCCCCTGGTAGTGGATATATCCTTAGTTCTTCAAACTCTCTACCGGTGTACTGTAAACCAGAGAATATTGTTGCTATGAAAAGTGCTTTGGAGGATTATGGTTGGTACTAAGAAGAATGAGGTTAAATGATCTATTAAAAGAAATAAATATAACTTTTATTTGTTTGATTAATCAGTTTTCATAGTTATTGTTTTCATCCTTATGAAAAGTATCAACCAATTCTTATATTTAAGGAACGAGTTAACTCAATCTAGATTAGCAAAACAAATAATAAATAAAGAGGGAAAAGTGAATATTTTTAATCAAAAATATATATCCATATGAAGAAACTGGAAAATTTGTAACATATTTAAGGGGGATAAGATGACTGTAAGCAAATTAAGAGAAGGAAATAGAATTGTTGGTACAATGATTCGTATGGTGAGGAATCCAGCAATAGCTCAAATTGCTTACCATGCAGGACTGGATTTTATCATGTTTGATATGGAACATGGTCCCTATTCAATTGAAACTATTTCTGATATAGCAAAGGTTGCCCGGTCCATTGGACTTGGTATTTTTGCTAGAGTTCCCGAACTGGCAAAAGGATATGTTTCCCGACTTATGGATGCTGGTATAGAAGGTGTGATGGTACCTATGATTAGTACACCTAAAGAAGCACAGCACCTGGTTAAATGGTCGCGCTATGCTCCTATTGGGAATCGGGGATTTGGAAGTAATGGAGGGCTTACCAATTTTGGTGGAATAGGAAGCGATGCTCCTACATTTATGACACGCCAAAATGAATTGACTTTAGCAATTGCACAAATAGAAACTGCAGAGGCAATTAAAAATATTGATGCCATTGCAGCAGTTGAAGGAGTTGATGTTTTACTTATTGGTCCGAATGATTTAGCAATTTCTCTGGGTGTACCAGGTGATATCATGAGTGAAATCAATCAGGCAGCAATTAGTAAGGTGGCTGATGCTGCGGAGAAGTATCACAAATTCTTTGCTATTCACGGCAATGATGCTCTCCTGTCAAGATGGGATTCCAGATTACAGATAGTAATGAGTGATCTGGATATTAATATAATTAAAAATGGTTTTTCTTCAATTGCTAAAAAATATAAAAGATAATCTTAATTTTAATATTAAATTGGGATTTATGTAAAAAGGAGGAGCAAAGTATTATGTCGTCCTATAAAGTTTTGATACCTCAGGATATCGCTGAGGAGGGGAAAGAATATCTACGTGAAAGAGGATATGAAATAAAAATGGGTTCAGGTAGCTCAATCGAGGAAATCAAAAATGATATTGTAGAATGTGATGCAGTTCTTATTAGAACCGCTCCCTTACCGGCAGAAGTACTTGAAGCTGGGGAAAAACTAAAAGTAATTGCCCGTCATGGTGTAGGGGTAGATAATATTGATATTGACAAAGCTACTGAATTAGGAATATATGTGACTAATGCACCAGAATCCAATTCGAATACAGTTGCTGAAATTGCTCTGGGATTAATTATTGCTTTAGCAAGAAACATAATTGCTAGTGATAGGGCGACTAGAACAGGGGATTTTAATTTCAGAAATCGCCAGATTGGTATTGATTTAGAAGGTAAAACTTTAGGAATTTTAGGTATTGGTAAAATTGGTCGAAAGCTTAGTCTGAAAGCTTATCATGGCCTTTCCATGAAGGTAATAGGATATGATCCCTTTTTAAAAAAAGAAGATTTTCCTGAGATAATTGAAAGAATAGAAGATAGAGATATACTCTTTTCTAAATCAGATTTTGTCTCTATTCATATACCCTCAACTCCAGAAACGAAGAAATCTATTGGTATGAGAGAGTTTAAGTTTATGAAGCCTACTTCATATTTTATCAATATTGCCAGAGGAGATTTAGTTGTAGAGGAAGATCTTGCTGTAGCTCTAAGAGAAGGTTTTATTAAAGGTTCAGCAGTAGATGTATATGAAAAAGAGCCACCCCCAGAAAACCACCTTTTTTTTAGCTTGAATAATATTATTTTAACACCACATAATGCTGCCTTAACTAAAGAATGTATGATTCGTATGGCAGTTCAGGCAGCACAAGGTATTGATGAAGTATTAAGCGGTAAAATACCCACCTGGCCTGCCAATGAACCTAAAAAATAACTTTATAATATTTAAACACAGACTTTTATTAGCAGGTAATTTATATTTATTCTTGTGGAATTGCTTTTGTGTAGCAATATACAATATTGATTTATATAGTCTATTTTATACCTTTTAAAGTATATTGGCTTAAATTCAGTTGTTTTTATGAAAGAATTATAGATTTTATAGAATTAAATGGCTATTAGTTATTTTTTAATAGCAGTCGAAATTTATTAAGAACAGATAAAAAAGTACTAACATTGCAGGAGTACAATCTATGATTAAAAATATCTTAGTTGATTCAGAACATTTAAAAACTTTCATTAGAGATATTTTTATGTCAGTCAAAGTAACAGAAGAAGATGCTATCCTTACATCTAATTCTCTGGTTGAAGCGGACCTTAGAGGGATTTATTCTCATGGAGTAATGAGGGTACCGATATATATTAAAAGAATAAAACTCGGTTTAGTAAATCCTATATCAAAAATTAATGTGATTAAAGATAATAAGGCAATTGCAGTATTGGATGCCCATAATTGTTTAGGCCAGGTAAGTGCTACAAAAGCTATGAAAATGGCTATTGAAAAAGCTAATAAATATTCTATTGGAGCAACAGTAGTGAAAAATAGTAATCATTTTGGAGCTGCTGCAGGTTATACTTTACAAGCAGTGGAAAAAGATATGATTGGTTATGCCACTACAAATGCAGCTTGTCGAATGGTTCCCACGGGAGGAACAGAGCAAATAATTGGTAATAATCCTTTTTCATATGCCATTCCCGCTGGAAAAGCCTTACCAGTTGTATTAGATATTTCTTGTTCAGTTGTATCTGTTGGGAAAATACTTTTGAAAAGGGAAAAAGGAGAAGAATTACCATTAGGATGGGCTTTAGACAGAGAGGGTAATCCCACCACAGATGCATTTACTGCCATAGACGGAGGCGGTTTTCTAGTTCCCATAGGAGAACATAAAGGTTATGGCATTGCTTTAGTTAACGATATACTCTCTAGCTCATTAGGGGATTCTATAGGTGGTACAGCAGTAACCAGTTTATATAATTTGAACACTTCAAAGAAATCGGAAACCGGACACTTTTTTATGGCCATAAAAATAGATAATTTTATACCAATTAATCGATTTAAACAAAGAATGGATAAAAAAATAAAAGCAATTAAAAATTCTGCTAAAAAAGAAGGAGTAGAGCAAATATATCTACCAGGTGAGATTGAATTTAATATAAAAGAAAAGAATTTAAAATTTGGAATTCCAATAAGCAAGGAAGTTCTTGATGATTTAAAATTAATGGCAAAAGAATCTGGAGTTTATATTGATAATTATAGATTATTTAAATGATGAAGGTAAATTTACGAAATAAAATTTATATGTTGTAGTTATTAAGACTTTTTAAGCTAAAATATTGATATAAAGAGGTTAGACTAAATATTATTATAATTACTGGATAAGATTGGTTGAATAAATTTTATTTATGTTTAAAAAATTGGTGTTTAATAAAATATTCTTTAACCCCTAAAAGGGGAAAAAATTTGGAAAAGAGAAAGGGATGATTATGAAGATTCAAGTCAAAGGCATTATTCCACCGATGATTACTCCATTTGACGAAGAAGAAAGGATTAATTGTAAAGCATTGCAAAAAATGACTAATTATCTCATAGAGGCAGGTGTACATGGAGTATTTCCTTTAGGAAGTACTGGAGAAGGCTATGCCCTTGGTTTTGATGAGAAAAGACAGGTTATTGAAACAGTCTTAGAAGCTACCAATAAAAGAGTACCGGTTTATGCTGGCACAGGAGCTATTACCACAAAAGAATCTATTAAGCTAACTGAAATGGCTACTGAGCTAGGAGTAGATGCTTTATCAGTAATTACACCTTACTTCATCTTGCCAAATCAGGAGGAATTATTTGAACATTATAGTGCAATTGCTGCAAATACTGATTTACCCATAATACTCTATAATAATCCAGGTAGAACTGGTGTTGATTTAAGTATTGATCTGATAGTTAGATTGGGTGAGATTGAAAATATAGTAGGAATTAAAGACAGCAGTGGAGATATGAGTAAAGCAGCAGAGATTATTCGCTGCACCAATGGTGATTTTGCTGTTCTATCTGGCAGAGATACCTTAATTTATGGCTTTTTAGCTTATGGTGGACATGGTAGCGTTGCTGCAACTGCAAATATTGTTCCTGAATTAGTGGTATCAATTTATGAGTTGTATAAAAAAGGAGAATACCAGGCCTCTTTAGAAGCACAATTCAAATTGGCACCTTTACGCATGGCTTTTTCACTTGGCAGTTTTCCGGTGATTATGAAGGAAGGACTAAAACTAAGGGGAATCGAGGTTGGGAATACTTTACAACCGATTAAACCCTTAACTTCTGAAGCAAGAGAGAAGTTGAGGAAGATCCTTGAAGAGATAGGCCAATAGAATATATTATATTATTAACTATAATTAATAAATTATTAGTGAGAATTTATTATTTTAAAAAAGCAAAAGCGAGAAGAATATAGATGTTACCTCAAAGATTATGACTTTTCTAAGAAAATAAAATTATGATTGTATTGTAAAGTAGATTTTAAAATATTTGATATATAAAAAAAGAATATCAAATAATTGAATTAGAAAGGAAGAATTATTATGCAAGAATCAATTTACAAATTTATGAAGGTAGGTATAATTCATTTTATGGCTTACCCTCAAGTTATGAAAGGGGAAGGTCCTATCCTGGAGACATTGCAGGAGATTGCCGAAGATGATTTTTTTACTGCAGTGGAAGTTTCTTGGATGAAGGATCCTGATGTTCGTAAAAAGGCTCGAGAATTGTTGGAAGCCAGCCATTTGGCTGTAGCTTACGGGGCGCAACCCAGATTATTGGTGAATAAGCTGAATATCAATTCCTTTGAAAAAGAAGAGAGAAAAAAAGCTGTTCAGCAAGTAAAAGAAGGTGTTGATGAAGCCTATGAGCTTGGAGCGAAAGGTCTTGGCTTTCTAAGCGGCAAGGATCCAGGTGAAGAAAAAAGAGAAAAAGCCCTGAATTTGCTGATCTCTTCCACCAAAGAGATCTGTGCTTATGCTCAGTCAAAAGGTAATCTCATGATTGCTATGGAAGTCTTTGACCAGGAGATTGATAAGAAATGTCTTGTCGGACCGGTTGACTTGGCCAGAAGGTATGCTGCGGAGGTCAGGAAGGAATTCGATAATTTTGGCTTAATGGTCGATTTATCCCATTTGCCTCTCTTAGGTGAATCTCCCGAAGAGTCTATTCTGCCAGTCAAGAATTACCTAGTCCATGCCCATATGGGCAACTGTATTGTTAAAGATAAGAATCAGGTTGGCTATGGAGATGAGCATCCTCGTTTTGGAATCAAGGGTGGAGAAAATGACGTTGCAGAGTTGACTGAGTATTTAAGAGTATTACTGAATATTGGTTACTTGAATCCAGATCATCCCCCATTTTTAAGTTTCGAAGTTAAGCCATTACCCGGTGAATCCTCAGAGGTGATCATTGCCAATGCCAAGAGAACCTTGAGAGAAGCATGGGCAAGAGTGTAAATTATAGAATACATTTTTTATTATAAAGTTAATTATAAAGGAGGAAATGATGCCAATTATTGATGCAAAGACAGGAAAAGTAAAGAAAGATTATTCTATTGAGGAACTGGTTGAAAAAGCAAAAGATATGAGAGCTTATAATATGGTGGCTATTACTGCAGCTGGATCCGGTCATACCGGAGGGACCCTCTCTATCATGGACATAGCAGCAGCCTTATATTTAAAACATATCAAACATGATCCGGCTAATCCAGAATGGGAGGAGCGGGATCGTGTCTTTTGGTCAGTGGGTCACAAGGCTCCAGCAATTTATGTTGCCCTGGGAATGGCTGGTTATTTTCCCATTGATGAGGTTGTGAAATTAAGAAAGCTCTGGTCTGGATTTGAAGGACACCCCAATCGTTTTAAAGTTCCTGGTATTGAACTTTCCAGTGGTTCTCTTGGTCAAGGATTAGGAGTAGCGGTAGGATGTGCTTTAAATGCTCGTCTAGAAAATAAGAATTACAAAACCTATTGTATTTTAGGAGATGGGGAATTAAATGAAGGATCAGTCTGGGAAGCAATTATGTCTGCTGCCCATTATCAGCTGGATAATCTGATTGCTATTGTTGACCGTAATCGACTGCAGATTGACGGTTCAACAGAAGAGGTCATGAGATTAGAGGGTTTAGCTGACAAGTGGCAATCCTTTGGCTGGCAGGTGCTGGAGGTGAATGGGCATAACATGACAGAAATACTAGCTACTCTGGATAAGGCCTTACAAATCAAAGGACAACCTATAGTTATTATTGCCCATACTATTAAAGGCAAAGAGGTTTCCTTTGCTGAAAATGTAGTGGGTTATCATGGGATTTGTCCTAAGGATGGACTCACTGGTGCAGAATCGTTAGAAAAAGCCTTGCAGGATATTAAATCTCCTGGTTTTGACCAGGAAAAGGTAAATAAATTACTCAAGATAGCCTGTGATTATCAGGAGGAAGTAAACCATAAAGTTGACCGGATCCTGCCTAAATTCAGTAAAGATTACTGGTGGAATAGTCAGGATATAATGAGGGTTAAAATGATTCCTACCCGTAATGGCTTTGGAGATGCGATTGAAGAATTGGGAGAATCACCTGAGGTGATTACCTTTGGGGCAGATATTACCAGTTCTATCAAGATGGATCAATTCTATGCCAAACATCCGGATAGAAGAGAACGTTTCTTTGAAATGGGTATTGCCGAACAGAATATGACCTTAGCAGCTGCTGGTTTTGCTAAGGAAGGTAAAATTGCCTTTATTGGTTCTTACGGGGTTTTTGTTACTGGCAGAAATTGGGAACAAATCAGAACTACTCTCTGCTATAATAACTTTAATGTCAAAATAGCTAATGCTCATGGAGGATTATCTGTTGGTCCAGATGGACCAACTCATCAAGCCTTGGAAGAAATTAGCAATATGTACTACTTACCTAATATGCATATTATTGTTCCCGGAGATTCGCTGGAAACTAAAAAAGGAACCAGGGAAGTAGCTAATATTTCAGGACCAGCAGTAATTCGTTATGCTCGAGAAGCTACTCCTGTTGTTACTTGCGAAAATACTCCCTATAAATTTGGTGTTGCCAATACCATTCGTTTCCGAGGAGAAAAAGAAAACTTTGTTGATGCCTTTGAAACTAAGCTCAGTTCCGAATATCAGAACGAAGAGGAAGATATTGCTATTATTGCCTGTGGTCCTATGGTAGCTGAAGCAATGCGGGCGGCTTATATTCTTAAAAAAGAATACGAGTTGGAAACCAGAGTAATAAACATGCATACTGTTAAGCCTATTGATAAAGAAGCCATTAGAAGAGCAACTCAGGAAATAGGAGTACTGCTGAGCGTGGAAGAACATCAAAAGGGAGGATTTGGTAATATAGTAGCAGGAGTAGTTGCTACCGGGAAGATGTATAATACACGATTTCTTTTTGATATGATAGGTGTAGATGATGAGTTTGGACTATCTGGTGCCCCCTGGGAATTGCTAAAAGTGTTTGGTTTAACTGCTGAACACCTGGCGAAAAGAGCTAAAGAGTTGCACGACATTAAGAAATAGGGGAAAAGGTGGTGTTTTAATATGAAAAAGATTTTAATAAAGATCGAAAATATTGAGGTAGAAGCTGAATTAAATAATAGTAAGACAGCAGAGAAAATATGGGATGCATTACCAATAGAAGGTAGGGTTAATACCTGGGGAGATGAAATTTATTTTTCTATTGGTGAAAAAATCGAACTAGAGCAAGGTGCCAGTGCGGTTGTTTCCATAGGAGATTTAGCTTATTGGCCACCCGGTGAGGCATTTTGTATCTTTTTTGGAACAACACCTGCCAGTAACGGTGAGGAAATCAGAGCAGCAAGTGCAGTGAATATTTTTGGCGGGATTATTGGTGATCCTAAAGTTTTACAACAGGTAAGATCAGGTACTAGAATTAGAATTGAAAAGAGCAATTTGTAATCAAACCTTTAAAAGTGGTATTTATGCAGTCTTAAAAACCTTTTAGAAATCGGTAATAGTTAAATAAAATATTTTTGACTTTTTGTTTAAGTTATGTTAGTTTAGAGAAAATCGAATATTGTTTACCTCACTTTTTATCTGAAGTGAGGTAGAGGCGCGAACGATCAAGAGTACTGATAGGTAGCCTGAGCAGTGATGAACTATCAGAAAAGGGATCTTCGCCGAAGTCTGGAGCCGATGCTCTAAGCCCCAGGCTGGGACTATGGTTAACAACCATAGCACTGTCACCTAAGAAAACTCCCGTTCTTAGGTGGTGCGCTATCTCATCGAGGAGAGATAAAAGGGAGGTAAAAAGAACGCTTGCTATTTATTTAGGGCAATCGATGAGCCTGGCGCTTATGGATTGCCCTTTTTTATTAGATTAGATGGGATTAAATAATTAAAAAGAAAATTTAGCGATCTAAGAAAGAAATAGAGAAAGGAGGATGTGGACAGTTATCAGTAGAAAAATAGAATAGTGTTAATATAATAAATTAAAAAAATATTTAAAAAGGAGTGTTTTTAAAATAATGGTGAGAAGGAATAGATTTAATCGATATATTGTAGTGGTTTTTTCTGTGCTGATTATTCTATCATTCTTATCAGTAATAGGTTGGGCTAATGAAGAACAGGAGACAGGTGCTTATGGTATCTGGTCTTTAGTGCCACCAATTCTAGCAATTATACTTTGTATCATTTTAAAAGAAGCCCTAATTTCTTTAATTACTGCTGTATTAGTCGGTGCCACAATTCTAAATAATGGGAATTTATGGACAGGCTTGGAAAAAACAGCTAATTTACTGGTTGCGCAAGTAGCTGATTCTTGGAATGCCAGTATTATCTTGTTTTTCTTTTTAGTGGGTGGATTGATGGGAATGATCTTTTTTTCTGGTGGTGGACAGGCTTTTTTAGATTCAATCAGTAAAAAAGCTAACAATGCAAAAATGGCACAACTATTCTCCTGGCTAGGTGGTATTGTTATCTTTATTGATGATTATGCAAATTCAGCCTTTATTGGAAATCTGTTTCGCCCCCTATCTGATAAGTATTATATTTCTAGAGAGAAGCTATCCTATATTGTAGATTCAACTGCTGCACCTGTTTCTTCTATATTTTTAATTTCTACCTGGATAGGTTATCAGGTTGGTCTAATTGGCGATTCTCTTCCCGAAGGAATTAATGTCTCTCCCTATTTTTTATGGCTAAGGAGTGTACCTTATAGTTTTTATTCTATTTTAGCTATTGTTATGGTAGGGATTATTGCTTATACTGGAAGAGATTTTGGACCGATGCTGAAAGCAGAATATAGAGCTAGAACAAACCATGAACTCTGGGCTGAAGGTGCTAGACCATTAGCTGGAACTTCAGAATTAAAAGTTGCTCAAAATGCCTCTACAAAACCAATAAATCTGTGGTTACCTATTATATTACTGGTATTGCTATCATTCTATTTTATGTGGGCGAGTGGTGGTGGTAGCTCGGCTGAATCATTTTCCCAGGCAATCTCCGATGCCGATTCCATGTTCTCCATATTATTAGCTACACTCATTGCTTTTTTTGTTGCCATAATCATGTATTTAGTACAAAAAATTGCGACAGTAGCAGAAATAATGGATTCTTTTCTCAATGGAGCCAGGATGATGGTCTATGCTACCTTAATATTAATTTCAGCCTGGGCAATTAAAGGTGTATGTGATGAACTGGGTACTGCTCCTTATATTGTCAATGCTCTGGAAGGTGTTTTATCTCCCGTAATCTTGCCTATTTTAACTTTCATCATTTCTGCTTTTATTGCTATATGTACCGGTACATCCTGGGGTACTATGGGCATTGTTGTTCCCATTGTAATTCCTCTAGGAGTGAGCGTAGGCACGCCTCTTCCCATTGTTATTTCTAGTGTCTTAACTGGTGCTGTAATGGGTGATCATTGTAGTCCTATTTCGGATACCACAGTAATGTCTTCAACTTTTGCCGGTTCAGACCATATAGACCATGTTAGAACACAATTCCCTTATGCCCTTACTGCGGCGTTAATTGCTGTGATTTGCTATCTCTTGGCGGGTATGGGCATACCGGTCATTATTGTTTTACTTGTTGGAATTGTTTTACTCTATCTATTGGTATTTGTTTTATCTTCTCTATCAGCAAAAAAATTAGGTATAACCTTCCCATTGGAAAAAGCAGAGAGCAAAGAATAAGTTACACAAATTTACTCTAACTTATTTGCAGACAATCCATCTCATTTACTCATTAAGCAGAAAATGAGGTGGATTGTTTTTATTTAATTCCAGATTAACTATTTTTCATTTAATACTCCAGGAATAGTTTAGCAAAAGACATTGATTTATTATACAAGAAATAATAAAATTAAAATAAAATAATTAAGGAGTGATTCTTGTTGAGAAGACAAAATATACTCATAATGGGTGCTGCTGGTAGAGATTTTCATAATTTTAACGTTTTTTTTCGAAATAATGAAGATTTTAAGGTAATTGCTTTTACTGCTACCCAGATTCCCGATATTGCTGATCGAAAATATCCAGTTCAATTAAGTGGCCCTCTTTATCCCGATGGGATACCAATTTTCCCAGAAGAAGAATTACCAGAATTAATTGAAAAATATCATGTTGATCAGGTTATCTTAGCCTATAGTGACTTACCTCATCAGTATGTTATGGAGAGAGCATCTCTGGTTTTAGCAAAGGGTGCTGATTTTAGATTGATGGGTCCCAGAAGTACTATGCTACAAGCTAATATTCCTCTGGTTTCTGTTTGTGCTGTTCGTACAGGTTGTGGTAAGAGTCAGACTACCCGCAAGGTAACCAGGATATTAAAAGAAATGGGCAAAAAAGTAGTGGTAATCAGGCATCCTATGCCTTATGGAGATTTAAGTAAACAGATCTGGCAACGTTTTGAGAATTATGGTGATCTGGATAGATATCAATGCACTATAGAGGAACGAGAAGAATATGAACCCCATATTGATTTAGGTAATATTGTTTATGCAGGGGTTGATTATGGTGAAATATTAAAAAGAGCTGAGCAAGAGGCAGAAGTAATAGTTTGGGATGGCGGCAATAATGACATTCCTTTTTATAAGCCAGATTTACATATTGTTGTTACTGATCCCCACCGGGTGGGACATGAAATAACCTATTATCCAGGAGCTGTTAATTTGAGGATGGCAGATGTGGTGGTGGTAAATAAGGTTGATACAGCAAGACCAGAAAATATTACTCAGTTAAGAGACAATATTTATGAATTAGCACCAAAAGCAATATTGATTGAGGCAGCATCGCCAATTAAGGTTGAGCATAATGAGATGATTAGAGGTAAAAAGGTGATCGTGGTGGAAGATGGGCCTACCCTGACACATGGAGAGATGCAATATGGTGCTGGTATTGTAGCAGCACAAAAATATGGTGCTGCAGAAATAATCAATCCGAGACCATTTGCTGTTGGCAGTATAAAAGATACTTACCAGAAATACCCATTAATAGGAAAGCTATTACCAGCTATGGGTTATGGAAAGGAGCAGATTAAAGAATTGGAAGAAACCATTAATAATAGCACTGCTGAGCTAGTAATTATAGGAACTCCCATTGATTTAAGTAGAGTGATGCATATTGAGAAAAAGTATGTTAGAGTAAGATATGAATTACAAGAGATTGGCAGTCCTGATTTAAAAGAAATATTTAAAGAAAAATTTTCATAAATATTAACAAATAATGATTCATGAATATAAATTTGTCTTGAAGGAGGTTCTTAATGCTAGAAGGTCATACAATAAAACTATTTTCATATCAACCGGCTAAAGTAAACAGAGGGTATACAGATAGGATTCTTTATGTTAATTTATCTAACAGAGAAATAGAGGTTAAAGAGGTTCCACCAAAAATTAAAGAAGTTTTAACGGGTGGTCGAGGTTATGGTTTATGGTATCTATGGCAAGCAGTTAAATCAGAAACAAGGTGGAATGATCCGGAAAATGAGTTAATATTCTGTACCGGACCGCTCTGTGGAATTACTCAATATTCAGGTTGTGGAAAGAGTCATGTAGTGAGCCTTTCTCCCGAAACCGGCAGTGCTAATGATAATAATGCCGGAGGCTATTTTGCACCTTATTTAAAATTTTCCGGTTGGGATGCGCTGGAGATTCAAGGAAAATCTGAACAGGATGTGATTATTTTTATAGACGGGAATAAGGGAGAATTAACTATCCAAACTTATCCTTATGAAGACAAGAATTCTTATTTATTAGTGGAAAGATTGACTGAGTATTTTGCTGAGGATGAACAGGATAAAGCCAATATCAGTATTGTTTCAGCTGGTGAGGGAGCTGAAAATTCCTTATTAGGAATTTTAAATTTTAGCTGGTATGACCGTAAACGAGAGAAAGTCCGTTATAAACAGGCTGCTCGGGGTGGACCAGGAACTGTACTGAGAGACAAAAAAATAGTTGCAATTATCATTAAGTATAAAGGTATAACTGGATCTACTAATAATCCTGCCTCTCCTGAATTGTTAAAGAAAGCAGGTCAGCGTATCACCCAAGAGATTCTCTCTCTAGATGATGTTCAAAACGGAATGCGACAAACAGGCACTATTAATCTTATTGACCATATGAATACTCATAATTGTTTACCTGTACACAATTTTCAATTTGGTTCGCATAAACAAGCAATTAAAATCTTTAATCAGGTTTGGAAGAAACGGTTTTCCCAGAAACAGCCAGGAGATTCCTGCTGGGTAGGATGCAATTTGCGTTGTTCCCATGCAGTTGATAGATTTATATTAAAAACAGGTCCTTTAAAAGGCGAAGAAGTAATTGTCGATGGGCCTGAATACGAGACTGCTGCTGGTATGGGGGGGAACTGTGGTTGCTTTGACCCTGATGTAGTTCTAGAAGCCAATTTTTATTGTGACCACTATGGGATTGATACCATAGGGGTTAGTACCACCATTGCTTTTTTGATGGAGTGTTATGATAGAGGAATTCTTAATCAGGAAAGAACAGGCGGTCTGGATTTGAGGTTTGGGAATGGAGATGCTCTTTTAGAATTGATTCATCTAATTGCCCAAGGAGAGGAGTTTGGAAAGATTGCTGGACAGGGAATTCGTCGCTGTAAGAAATATTTTGTAGAAAATTTTGATGCTGATCCGGACTTTTTAGAAGATATTGGCATGGAATGTAAAGGTATGGAATTTTCTGAATATGTTACCAAAGAATCTCTAGCCCAACAGGGAGGATACGGTATAGCCAACAAGGGTCCACAACATGACGAATCCTGGTTAATTTTTATGGACCAGGTAAATAAACAGATTCCAACCTTTGAAGATAAAGCAGAAGCACTATATTATTTTCCCTTATTCAGGACTTGGTTTTCTCTGGTTGGACTTTGCAAACTGCCCTGGAATGATATTGAACCGGCTGATAATAAGCAAAAATACTCAGGTATTACAGCAGCTAAAATACCGGAACATGTGGAAAATTATTGCTGGTTATTTGAAGGCATAACCGGTAAGAAAATATCTACTGAAGATATAATCAGTCAATCCGAGGCAGTACATAACCTCCAGAGGCTGTTTAATTTAAAGATGGGTTATGGTACCAGAAAACATGATGCCATTCCCTATCGTGCCATGGGTCCGGTAAAAGAGCAAGAATATTGTTCGCGCGCTGATTTCTATGACAAGCAATTACAGGAAGAAGTGGAATATGATATAAAGGGGAAAGATATTCAGGAAAGAATTAAAGCATTAAGAAAATTTAGAGAAAAGCAATATGAATTATTATGTGATGCAGTATATCGGAGAAGAGGCTGGGATGAGAATGGGGTACCTAACTTAGAAACAATAAAAAGATTGCAAATAGATTTTCCAGAAATATTGTCAGTATGGCAGAATTATCATAATAATAAATAACAATAATAAAAAGTAAATAAATAAAGATATTTTAAGCTTATTTATTTAAGAGAAAAGGCAGTAATTCCTGCCTTTTCTCTTTTTTTATTTTCTCTCAGTAAACTGACCAAAACAATATACTAATTCTATTGCTATGTAGTGGACATTTAGTAATAAATTTTAAATTTATTTATTTTAAAAATACTTGACAAAAAGCAAGATCAATTATAATATGATAATGACAATCATTATCAATAAGAAATCTGATATAAAAATATTTAAGTAGAATTTGTATTGTCCAATTATTCGGAAAAGTAGTAATTGTTAAAAAGTTAAATGCCATTAATAGCTATTATTAGCAGAAGGAGGTGAATACTATGCCAGGTGGGGATAGAACAGGTCCTGCCGGCTTAGGCCCAATGACTGGTAGAGCGGCTGGTTATTGTGCTGGATATCCTGTTCCCGGTTATGCCAATTCTTGGGGTGGCCGTTTCGGATTTGGATTTGGTCGTGGATTTGGCAGAGGATTTGGCCGAGGATGGGGTTTCCGAAGAGCAGGCTTCTTAGGTTATCCAGTATATCCAGCTTATTCAGCGATACCACCAGCCTATCCATATTATAGTTCCGCTTATCCTTATCAGGGAACAATGGATTCCAAGCAGGAAATGGACTTACTTCAAACAGAGGCAGAGGACATCAAAGCTGAATTGGAAGCTGTTAACAAAAGAATAGCTGAGTTAAAAAAAGAAACTAAAGAGTAAATAGTATAAATTTCGAGAAAACCACCAGTAAGTATTAATTGCTTACTGGTGGTTTTAGTTTAAATTATTTTAAAAGTATATTTATTAAAATCATATTTAAGTATCCTTCTTTATTATTGCAGAGCCACTCATTAAAGATGGATATAGCGTTTAGCTTAATAAACTTGTCATAAGGGTTTATAATAGAAGATAGTGAGGTATATTTTTGTATCATTTGTACTATTACTACATTGAGTACAGACTTAATTTATGACTGTTGATTTTTGATAATTTTAACAAATTTTTCAAATTATTTGTTAATTAATATGCTGAGATAGAGTAAATTAAACGACGATGTTTAGCGATAAAATTGACTGAAGGTCAGGGAAGGTCACTGGTCTGATCGGGTAGAGAGCGATAATTTACTAAACTTAAATAGAATATTTTATAACATGCCAATTTTTATTAGGCAATAATGGGAAAGTAAAAAATTGCAGAAAAATTAAACAAGGAAGAGGAAATGTAATATGTCAAATATAAACAACAAAGTAACAACTGAACAGGAACAGGAGAACTTAAAAAATGAAAGGAAACAAGCTAATCAGGAAATGGCTGATAAATTAAAATGGAATATGGCTGATATTAAGCATAAAATATTAGTTTTGTCTAATAAAGGAGGAGTTGGGAAAAGTTCGGTTGCTGTTAATTTATCTTGTTCCTTAGCTGACCAAGGTTATCAGGTTGGTCTATTAGATGCAGATTTACATGGTCCTTCTATAGCCAAGATGTTAGGATTTGAAGGAGAGAAGATAACTGGCAGTAATGGACACATTAATCCGTTAAAAGTTAGGAAAAATCTGATAGCTACTTCTATGGCTTTTTTAATTGAATCTCCAGATACTCCTTTGGTATGGAGAGGACCTTTAAAGGGAGTAGCAATCAAGCAGCTTTTAGCAGAAGTAAATTGGGGTAAACTTGATTTTTTAATAATTGATTCTCCCCCGGGGACAGGAGACGAACCATTATCTATCTGTCAACTCATTCCTGAATTAGATGGCGGTGTTATTGTAACTACTCCACAGGAGATTGCCTTAACAGATTCCCGAAAATGTATTAAATTTTTAAAAGGTATTAATATTCCTATTTTAGGAATAATTGAGAATATGAGTGGTTTTCGATGCCCTCACTGTGGTGCCGAAATTGATTTATTTATGACTGGTGGAGGAGAAAAAGCAGCTAGTGATTTTCAGGTACCCTTTCTGGGTGCCATACCACTGGATATGGATATAGTGAGTTCTGGAGACCAGGGTAAGCCATTTATGTGTAGTAATAAAACGGGCGAAACAAAACAAGCTTTTGAGAAAATAGTACAGTCCATTCTCACTCAAATCCAAAAATGAGTGAAAAAGTATGTTAAGATAGATATTGATAATAGAATTATAGTAGTATTTAGTTATTACCAATCCAGGAGTGAAGAGTAAAGTAATGCGAACTTATTTAGATTGTATTCCCTGTTTTTATTATCAGGCATTAAAAGCAGCTAGAATATCTGGTGCTGATAAGGAAATGCAAAGAGATGTTTTATACCGACTGTCCGAGTTAGTTCCCGGTTTCTCTTTGGATACCTCACCAGCAGAGATGGGAAGAGCAATCTATGCTATGGTCAGTAAAGTAACTGGTAAAAAAGATCCTTATAAAGAAATCAAAGAAGAAAGCAATAAGTTAGCATTAAAAATATACCCGAATATAAAGATGAAGGTAAAGGAATCAGAAAATCAGCTCCTGGCAGCAATACAATTAGCAATTACTGGAAACGTGATTGATTTTGGTATGAAAGATTTCCAGGGGATATCTGATGAAATTGATAAAATAGTAGATAAAAATTTTGATTTACAGACTACCAGTCTCAAAGGACATTTTGATTATCAATCTTTTTATCAGCGTTTATTAGAAGTACAATCTATCCTTTATCTTGCTGATAATGCTGGGGAGGTAGTATTTGATCGAATACTAATAGAATTACTGGTCAATGATTATCATAAGAATGTAATTTATGTAGTGAAAGGCAAACCCGCGCTTAATGACGCCTTAGTAGATGATGCGATTTCTTGTGGAATCAACAATTTTGCTAATATAATTTCTTGTGGTGCTGATTGTCCCGGTGTCGTTTTAAAATATTGTTCCCCTGAATTTATCCGCCTTTTTAAGGAAGCAGAGATGATTATCAGTAAAGGACAGGGTAATTATGAAGCTCTTTCAGGTGAAAATAAACCTCTATTCTTTTTATTGATTGCCAAATGTTCTGTTATTGCCAGACATGTGGGTTGCAATATTGGTGATTTTATTTTAGAAGGCAACTTTAAAGAAAATAATATTCCAATGGAGGCTGCCGAAGGTAAACAATAAGATAGAACAGGTAAAAAATGATAATAAATTAACCAGTTTAGTTCTGGAGCAGGCAGTTGGCTCTACTTATATTCTATTAATCTATGTTAGTAATTTTAAACAACTGTTGATTGGTAAGCTTGGTTGGGTAAATGTTAATAGAGGTTATTATATTTATATCGGTTCAGCAAAGAAATCAATTCAACAACGGCTCCTCAGGCATTTAACTCGCAAAAAAAATAGATTTTGGCATATTGATTATCTACTGAGTTCTAGACTTCCTATCAGGGTTATCAATATTTGGATTAGTCAAAAACCATGCGAATGCAGTATCAGTCAGGAAATATTTCAGATCGGAATTGGTATTGTAGTCAAAGAAGGTTTTGGCTCTTCTGATTGTCGGTGTCTATCCCATCTCTTCAGAGTAAATGTTTCTAATTTAGATTTGTTAAGGCAAGTAATGACTAAAAAGAACTTTTATTCCTTATTAGAAGATCATAACTAAATAATATTCCCTTGCCGGCTTAACTTATTTTCCATCTGTGTCTTTCAATTTTAAACCATTTTGTTAGTTATTTATATTGACAAACGGAAATACTTTGTTAAAATGTAACTGAGAATGATATTCAATTACAATTGGAGAATATATTGGCTATTTATGAAAAGCAATTTAAATATTTTATAAAAAGGAATAATTTAAAGTATACTAAAGAGAGAAAAGAGATTCTTAAGGCAATTGCCATACTGCGGGATCATTTCCATGTTGAAGATATCCATCAACAAGTTAGAAAACAAAAATCCAATGTTTCTCTGGCTACTATTTATAGAACTATCCCTTTATTAATTGATAGTGGTTTAATAACTGAAACTCTATATAGTGGAGAAAAAGTGGTCTATGAAAAAATATACAATAAGCCACATCATGACCATATGGTTTGTCTAAACTGTGGTAGGATTATTGAATTTACCTCCCAGGAAGTGGGAAAGATACAGAACGATATTTGCCAGAACCATTCTTTTCTTCCTACTGAACATCGTTTAGAAATAAAGGGTTATTGCCACACTTGCTGGGAAAAATTGAAGAATAAGATATAAGATAAAGGAATAAGAAAAATAGTCAGGAGTCCAAATAATTATGATAGTAAATTTAACAGATGTTAAATCAGGTTCCAAGGTTAAAGTTGTAAGAATCAGGGGTGGTTTAGGCATCAGACAGAGATTAAGCTGTTTAGGGATTCATCCCGAAGATGTAATGTTATTACAAAAATGCGGCTTTATGAGAGGACCTGTTTTGGTGAATATACATGGAAATCAGGTTGCTTTAGGTAGAGGAATTGCAGCAAAAATATTAGTGGAGGTAGAATCATGAAAATTGTCCTGGTAGGACAGCCTAATTGTGGTAAGAGTACTATTTTTAATAATGTAGCTGGATATAAAGCAATTACTTCTAATTTTCCAGGAAAAACAGTAACCTATACCCTTAGCAAAATGACTTTTCAGGGAATAACCAGTGAAATAGTTGATTTGCCTGGTACTTATTCTCTAACCTCTTTTGATTTGGCTGAACTGGAAGCACGGAAATATTTATTGAGAGAAGAAAACGATGTAATTATAAATGTTATTGATGCTTCACTATTGGGTAGAGGTTTAGAATTGACATTGCAATTATTGGAACTGAATTTGCCAACAGTAATTTGTCTTAATATGATTGATGAAGCCGAAGCGAAAGGAGTTATTATTGATACTGATAAATTATCACGCCTATTGGGTGTTCCAGTAGTGACTGCTATAGCCTACAAAGGATGGGGTCTTAATGGATTATTTGAAACTGCATATAAAATGGGGCAAAAACCAGTAAAAAGTGAATTCCAGCCTTTTAGTAAAGATGTAGAACAGGTTATCAAAGATTTGTCTGAACATATAAAAAAAGTTGATTATGCTAAAAAATTCAATGTTACCAATAGATTTTTGGCAACAAAATTATTGGAAAATGATCAGCATTTTATTGATGAAATTAAGGCGAGTGATAAAGATTTTATTAAAATTGTGCAAGATTATCAACTTAAGTTAGAAAAATGCCGTGATAGAAGCTCTGATGAGATAATTTCTTCTGAGCGTCACCACCTATCCATGCAGCTTTATGAATCAGTGGTTAAACTTTCTAAACCGAAAAAAGAGTTCAGAAATTACCTGGATAGTGTTTTAATGCATCCTATTTTTGGTTATGTTTCTTTAACAGTTATCTTGTATTTATTTTTTAATTTTGTTTTCTATGTAGGAGCCTTATTTGAAGAACCCCTGCTGGATTTCTTTTATCAATTCTTGCCTTATGCTGAACAAGTTTTGGGCGCTGATACTTTACCATACCATATTGTTAATGGAGTTATACAAGGACTGGCTGGAGGTATTGCTATTGTTCTCCCTTTCCTTTTTCCATTTTTATTGGGACTGGCATTTCTAGAAGATACCGGGTATTTGCCCAGAGTTGCCTATCTGATGGATTCCTTTCTTCATCGGATTGGTCTCCATGGAAAGGCAATCATACCTCTTATATTAGGCTATGGATGTACAGTACCAGCCGTGATGGCTACTAGAATTTTAGAATCAGAACGAGATCGTTTTATTACTTCTATACTAACTACTATGGTTCCCTGTGCAGCTCGGATCACTATAATTTTTGGTTTAGTTGCCTTTTATCTTGGACCGAAAGCTGCAATTTTTGTCTTTGTCTTTAATATTGTGATTGTTGCCATAGCTGGGAAAATTCTTTCTAATATTATGCCGGAAATTACCCCTGGAATGATACTAGAAATACCTGCTTACCATGTACCTTCAATAAAGATATTATTATCCAAAGTATGGTTAAGAATGAAAGAGTTTATAGTAATTGCCTGGCCTCTCTTAATTGTTGGTAGTGTTGTTTTAAGTCTGTTAAAACACTGGCACCTGGAAGCACTTATAAATCAACTAATATCACCAGTTACTTTATTGTTGGGACTACCGGTAGCAGTAGGGGTAACCTTAATCTTTGGTGTACTCAGAAAAGAATTATCTATGGTTATGTTAATTCAAGCTCTGGGAGTTACCAATATTAGTACAGTAATGAGTGCAACCCAAATCATGACTTTTACTATCTTTGTTCTCTTTTATGTACCTTGTGTGGCAACTATCGCTGTTTTAGTTAAAGAGATTGGCAGCAAAAGAACCTTATTTACAATTATCTTTACCTTTCTAATTGCACTCGTATTAGCTACGATAACACGTTTGGTATATTAAAGTTCTTAAGGTAATATATCATCTATATCATATCATAAACCTATAAAAGGGATTAGCTACAAAAAGATTTATTCATCCATGAAAATCACCTTCTTAGAAAGAGATAATAGTTAAATAAAATTGATTTACCATAAAGATTAGATAGGTGAGCCTATTATTTTTTATAAGGAAATAATTGTGTTATAATTTAACATAAGATTTTGGCAGTATTGAGGAAATAGTGAATTCAAAGCACTCTGTATTGAAGAAAAGGTCTTTTTTAACGCCTAACCAGATGTTAGTTCTGGGCTTTTTGATTGTTATAATAATAGGCACTTATTTACTTTATCTTCCCATTTCCACCAAAGGAGAGGAGCCAATACCCTTTATCGATGCCCTGTTTACAGCTACTTCAGCAACTTGTGTAACGGGATTAATCGTACTGGATACAGGAAAGGATTTTACCCTTTTTGGACAATGGATTATATTGATTCTTTTTCAAATCGGTGGTTTGGGTATTATGACCTTTTCTACCATGTTTGCCTTTTTACTGGGTAAAAAGATATCTTTACGACAACGCCTCATTATTCGAGAATCGCTCAACCAATTCTCTATAGGCGGATTAGTACGTCTTGCTAAACATATTCTGTTGTTTTCATTCTTTCTGGAAGGAATTGGCACAATCTTATTGTATTCATACTGGAAAAATATAAATAGCAATCACTCTTCCTTTTTCCTTTCTTTTTTCCATGCCGTATCTGCTTTTTGTAATGCCGGGTTTTCCTTATTTAGTGACAGTTTAGAGAAATATATTTCACATTGGGGAATTAACGTCATTTTTATTATTCTGATAGTATTAGGTGGGATTGGCTTTCTGGTACTGGCTGAACTTATAGAGTTTCCCAAACAACAAAGGTTATCATTACACAGCAAACTGGTGCTGATTATGACTACTATTTTACTTGTTTTGGGAACCATGGGCTTATTTTTTCTGGAAAATCAAAATGTGAAAACTATTCATAATTACTCGCTTACTGATAAGATATTAAGTATGGCTTTTCAATCTACTACTGCCAGAACGGCTGGCTTTAATACTATTCCTATTGGAAGTATGACTAATGCAGGATTATTGCTAATTATTATGCTTATGTTTATAGGAGCATCGCCGACTTCAACCGGTGGAGGAATCAAAACTACTACCTTTTGTGTGGCTTTTTTGTGGATGTATTATACCTTAAAAGGACGCAGACATCTTTATTTATATCAGAGACAAATTTCAGAATTAGTAGTAAATAAAGCCTGGGTTATATTAATGCTTGCTATGAGCTGGATAATAATAATAACTTTATTGCTTTCCTATTTTGAAGATTTTGATTTTATAAGAATATTGTTTGAAGTAATTTCTGCTTTTGGGACAGTAGGTCTTTCTACAGGGATAACAACCTATCTTTCCACAATAAGCAAAATACTAATTATTTTTACTATGTTTATTGGCAGATTAGGGCCACTTACTTTAGCCTTATCCTTGATAATTAATCGCCGAGCAGAGTCTATTCAATATCCTAAAGAGCAGGTAATGGTAGGATAAAATTGAATTATAATTTACATTTAAAAAGGGGAAATAAATATGAAACAATTTGTGGTATTTGGATTGGGTAGTTTTGGATCAGCAGTAGCTACTACACTGGTAGAGCTGGGACATGAAGTGCTGGCTGTGGATAATGATGAAGAAAAGGTAGATCAATATAAGGATATATTAACTAAGGTGGTAAAAGTTGATATTACCGATGAAAAAGTATTGAAGGAATTGGGGGTAAAGAGTTTCGATGCCGCTATTGTTAGTGTAGGACCAGACTTGGAATCAAGTATCTTAATAACCATTATGCTAAAAGAGATCGGTGTGAAATATGTTATTACTAAAGCCAATAGCGAACTACATGGAAGGGTATTAGAGAAAGTAGGCTCAGACCGGGTAATCTATCCAGAAAGAGATGAAGGAATGCGAATTGCCAGAAGTCTAATCATGCCTAATGTTAAAAATCAGATGGAATTATCCCCTCTTTATAGTCTTATTGAAATTGCTGCTCTGCCTGTTTTTTGTGAGAAAACCTTAGGAGAGTTAGATTTACCAGGGAAATATGGAGTAACTCTTTTAGCTATCCGTCGTGGTAATCAATTTACTTTTTCACCTACTGCCAAACATACAGTATCAGAAAATGAAAATCTGATATTAGTGGGAGAAAACAAGAAAATTGACAAACTAATTACTAAATTTAAAGCTACTGAGAAAAAAAACTGAATGAATCAATGATAGAGATGCTACTTGTTTTATAGCCATTTCTTCTTTTTAAAGAAGAAAAACATTCCCAATCCGACGATAAACATAACAAAAAGGATAGCAGGGTAAGCCCATCTCCAGGATAGTTCGGGCATATATTGAAAGTTCATACCATAAATACCGGCAATAAATGTTAAGGGGATAAAAATGGTAGCAATAATGGTCAGTACCTTTATAACCTCATTCATTTTATTGCTTATACTGGATAGATAGATATCCAATAAACTGGAGACCATATCTCTTAGAGCCTCTACCGTTTCAATTACTTGTATAGTATGGTCATAAACATCTCGTAAAAATATTCTGGTGTTTTCCTGAATCAAATTAGTCTCTTCTTTTTCCAATTTGTTGATTACTTCTCTTAAAGGCCAGACTGCATTCCTCAAGAAGATTAAATTTCTTTTACTTTGATGGATGATTTTAAGATTCTGGGTAGAAGGTAGATGTATAAGGACATCCTCTAATGATTCTGTTTGGTTGCTTAATTTCTCTAGAATTAAAAAATATTGATCCACTATAGCATCAATTAAGGCATAGACAAGATAATCAGAGCCACTCTGTCTTATTTTACCAGCCATATTTCTAATTCTCTGGCGAACAGAATTGAAAACATCGCCTTCTTTTTCCTGGAAAGAAAGTACCGTATTATTCATTAGAATAAGGCTAATATGTTCTATTATAGATTCCTGCTTTGTTTCATCCCAGTAAATCATCTTCAAAGCAATGTAAATATAATTAGGGAAATATTCAATTTTGGGTCTCTGGGTGGTATTTAAAATACTTTCCAGGGTTAAAGGATGTATATGGAAATACTGTCCAATTTGTTCAATAAAATCTACTTGATGAATACCATCAATATTAATCCAGGTAATGGTAGGCCTTTTCAGATAAATAATACACTCTTCAATAGTCTCCAGTGTTTTTTCTTCCAGTTTATCAGGAGAGTAATTTATAATGGTAATTTTTGGTTTTTCCATTAATTTTTCACCGATATGTACCAGTGTACCGGGGCTTAACCCTGATAATTGGCTTCTTTTCTTAAGAGATTTCATCAATTAATACTTCCTAAATATAAGGATTTTTAGTAAGGAACTCTACTATTCGTCCCCCTTTTCCTGAACAGTAATTACCTCTTTTTTTGTTTCTTCAACCTGTTTTTCCAGGGAAGCAGTAGCTCTAGTTCTTTTGATGTCAGATAGAATGTTAAATAAAAAACTGGTTATTAATCCAGCGATAAAAGCTACTATTAAAATAAGAGCCAGAGAACTTTCTACCTGCCAAAAGAGAAAACTTACCGTAATGGGAACAGCATTTTGTAAAGCAAAAATGACTGCTAAAACCGCAATCAAAGCAGCAATTAACAGAAAAATCTGCACAATATCAATCCTTTCTTTTTACAATTAATATTTAAAATAAGAAAATGTTACATATATATTATTTATTGCCTTCTCTGGATAAAAAAACAGTTCGAGTAGGATAAGCAAACTCTATAGATCTTTTTTCTAATTCCTCTTTTAGCGTTAAATTAATTTCTTGTTGGATATTCATATACTGAGTATAATCTCGGCTATTTACATAATAAACTACTTCAAAATTAAGACTAAAGTCTCCAAAGGAAGAAAAGTGTACTCTATCTAAGTTGGCTCCGTTTATCCGCTGGAATATTTCGCTTACTATATTTGGTATTTCTTTTAATTGTTCTGAAGAGGTTTGATAGGTAACTCCAAAATTAAACAATACTCTTCGTTTTTTCATACGTTTAAAATTACGTAAACGTGAATTAACCAGATCAGTATTGGAAAAAACAATTTCTTCTCCCCCGAGACTTCTAATCCGGGTAGTTTTTATACCGATATTTTCAATTGTTCCTGAAAAATTATCAATGTTTAAAAAATCACCAATCTCAAAGGGTCGATCAAAGAAGATAATAAAATAACTGAATAAATCACCTAAAATATTTTGAGATGCAAGGGCAATAGCGATACCACCAATACCAAGACCTGCCAGAAGTGCGGATACCTGTACTCCCAAGTTATCCAGTAAAATGATGAAAGCTATGGACCAGATTATGATTTTAAGAAATGTTTCTATCCCTCTAAGAGCAGTTATTCTGGTAGAGTCTCTTTCTTTTTTAATCCAATAGTTTTCTAAAAAATAAGAAAAGATAGATATGATAAATTTAACAATATAAAATATAAATAATGCAATAATAATTATATTAAAATATTTTTCTACAATAATAGGTATATTTAACTGATAAACACTAAAGTAAAAGGCGGCAAAATAGAGTAGATTAATAAATGGTTTGATTCTATTCCGAAAGGCTTCAACAAAGCGATCATCAATAGTAGCAGTCTTTTTACTTGCTAGAGCCCTTAATATTTTAATTACAAAATTTTTAAGAATTACAATAGTCAATATAGCTATTACAAATATCACTAAGGCTATAATATAATCAATTATGCGGTTTTGAAAATAAACCTGTTGAAAGAAATTGTTAAACATCGTCTTTCTCCCCTAAGTATTTTTAGCTATATAAGATCGGAATTTAAAAAATTTCAATCCCATTAAATGCTCTTTTGGATAAGGAACAATATATACTCAGTACAATTTTCCAATAGAGTATCATTATCTGATTTTAGGTATCCTCAAGTGAAAGACTCCCCCTTGAATACCTGGTAAAGCTATGGATAGATTTGAGCAAATAGCAAATCGGCAATATCCTGTTCCAGATTCTTTAATATCTTATATTCTTCCAAGGCCATACTTCTTTCCCCCAGAGCCAGATAAGCTATACCCAGTCCATAATGAGCATAGACATAATCTGGTTGAAGACGGATTGTTTCCTGAAAGGCTTTTTTTGCCTCTTTGTAATTTTCTAATTTACCATATACCCAACCTAGGGCATAGTAAGAATCAGTATCAACCAGATTCTTTTCTATTGCCTTTTGGAATGTTTCAACTGCTTTTAGGTACTCTTCCCTTTCACTGTAAGCCCAACCTAAATTGTAATAAACATTTGGATAGTCGGAGTCTAAGGAAATGACCTTTTCATAAGCTGCTATAGTTTTATCAAATTGTCTATTCCAGTTGTAAAACCAGCCCAGATAGTAATAGGCATCAGTAAATCCTTCATTATACTGAATAGCTTTTTCCAGGGTTTCAATGGCTTGGTTAAAATTTTCAATTCCTTTCTGAATCATAGCAATCTGGAAATAAATCTGGTCAGCCTGTTCGGGTAGATAATGAGCAGCTCTTTCTAAAGCATTAATAGCATCCTGGTCTTGTTCTAAAGAGCGATAAATCATTCCTAACTCGTAATAAGCTTCTCCATAATCTGGTTTTAAATTCAATGCCTGGTTTAACATCTCTATAGCTTTTTCGGTTTCACCTAATTGTTTATAACTTATTCCTAATCCATAATATGATAGGAAATCATTGGGTTTAAGCCTTAACGACTGTTGAAAGGAATCAATGGCCTGAACTAACTGTTCTAACTTTAAAAAGGTTAAACCAAGACTATAATGCGCATCGGCAAATTCCGGATCCAGTCGAATTGTTTCCTTGAAAGTTTCCAGAGCGCTAGTATATTCTTCTAAATCCAGTTCAACAATGCCATGATAATAGTATGCTGAGAGATAATTTGGTTTCAAGTTAATGGCGTTTTGATAATATATTTTTGCTTTTTCCGGCTGACCGGTCAGGCGATAGATATTACCAATCTGAAAATGAGCTTCCGAATGATTGGGATTACTCTCCAATATTGATCGAAAAATGTTCAATGCCTCATCATAATTTTTTTCAACCTCTAAAAGGTGGACTCCCTGAAAATATTTATTTTCAGTTGTTTGGTTTTCAGACCAAGCTACTTCTGGACAATAAATTATCAATAGAAAAATAAGCAGTTTAATCAAATAAATAGAAGGTGTTTCCATAAATCTTTTCATTTTTACCCCTATCTCCTGATTAAAGATTTATTAATCAAAGATTTGCTAATTTCTAAAAATATTATCAACAGTAAATTGCAGGGATATTTTCAGATATTTTTACTTTTATTACAATCTATATCTTTTAATTCTGATTAATTTAAAAGCAAATCCATAGAGCCTTACCAAATCAATAACTATATTATATTATATTTTATTATTTTTAGGTATTATTTAGATACAATTTTAGGCAGAATTGTCAATTTTTACTGAAACGGTGAAACTTTCCGCTCTGTTTTTGAAGATTTTCTGCTTTTTGAAATAGTAATATATAGAGAAAAAAGCTGATGAAAATTGGTATAACTGTTAGTCTATAAGCATATACCAATCCAAATTTATCAGCAAACCAGCCAAAGATGGTAGGTGAGATAGTAGCTGACAATCCTTCAATAAAAAAACCAAAGCCAAAAAGACTACCCCTATTATAATTTGAACTAACCATTGTCAACCAGGTATTCTGAGAAGGGAAGTAAATACCCTCCATCAAACCAATTACGCCTACTAAGATTGCTGCTAATAATGGCATACTGGAAAAGGTGAATAAAAGGATTAAAATAGTCATGGAGGCAGTAGAAGAAATAGCAAATTGCAGTGGTTTTTTCTGGTCAATTACCTGACAAATAAAAATGCTTCCGGCAAAAACTCCCAAAAAATAGATACTGAGAATCCAGGCAGAAACACCTGGCTTTAATCCGATATAGGTAGTGGCATAGACAGGTAAAAAAGATGAGAATGCCTTGGTGCCTAAGCATAGTATACCTCTACTTAAAAAGAAAATTGTAAATAGGTTATGATGATTAGTTTTATTAATTACTGTTTTTACTTCCTGTTTTTCTTCTTTGATTTTAATGTAATACCATCCCAGTAATATTCCCGGGAGGGCAATAATAAAACAGGTTGTTCTCCACCCCCAGATCTGTACCAGCCATCCGAATAATAGACTTATTATAATAAGACCCAGTGTCCCTGCAGCAGAAAAGAGACTCAAATCCCGGCCTTGTTTACCAGGTTTGGCTTTTTCCCCCACCATAGCAGTAGCCAGAGGATGAAAGGTAGCAACCGCAATTGCCATCAGTAGTAGAACAGAGATAATTAAGGGAATTTTGCTAATCCAGATTACACTTCCCAGTAATACTGAAGACATAATAAACCCTAGGGCAATAATTAGATGTTTATGACCAAAACGATCAGCGAATAAACCAGATATCAAGGAGAAAATAGAGCGTAGTGCCTCGTAAAAGGTTAAAACAAGACCTGATTGAAAGTAAGTAAAGGAAAATTCCAATCGGAAGAAAGGTAATAATAAAGGGATAATATAATGATAGGCATCATTATAGGCATGTCCAAAGGCATTAATTTTTAGATATTGGATTTTTTTATTTACTACCATAATAAGAATTTTAATCTCAGATAATTTAGAAACATTCTTTTATAGCATACTACCTTATAAAAAAAATTCAAGTATTTTCAAATTATTATTGACAAATAGGAACTAATACTATATAGTAATACTTAGAATTATATTTTGTTTTTGTATATTAACAACTTTTTAAGATAATAATAAACAGTGATCATAGCAACGATAAGGATTAAAATGTAGTAATAACATAGAAGGAAGGCGGTTGCAAAGGTGGAACAAACAGTATCTTTTTGTAAAGAAAAATTAGAACAAAATGGTTTTAGAATTACCCCCCAACGTATTGGTATTTTTCGTTGCCTGGCAGAATCAAGAGATCATCCTTCTGCTGAAATGGTATATCAAAAGGTAAAAAAGGAGTTTCCCAACATATCTTTCGATACTGTTAATCGAACACTTCTTTGTTTATCAGAAAAAGGGCTGATTAGGATGGTGGAAAGCGGTTATGGTCCACGCCGTTTTGATGCTGATTTAAAAAATCATTACCATTTTCGTTGCTGTAAATGTAAAAGAATTATCGATTTTGATTGTACGGAATATGATAATATTAAGGTCCCAGAAGATGTTACCAAAAGATTTAAAGTTTTTAGGCAGGAAATTATCCTGGAAGGCATATGTTCCGACTGTATTCAAAAAAGAACAGTAAAGAAATAGTTCTATATGGGATTAGTAGATATCTTGTTTAAAGAAAATTCATAAATATTATATTATATAGCTATTTAAATAAACTTAAGATAAATTAAACAAAGGAGGTTTCCAAATATGGGAACAAAAGGAAGAGAAATTGTAGGAATGGATATCAATGAAATAGTGAAAGAACTAAATAAAGCACTGGCAGATGAGTGGTTAGCTTATTATCAATACTGGATTGGAGCAAAAGTTGCCAAAGGACCAATGAGGGGTGCGGTAGTAGCAGAATTAGAGGAACACGCTTCAGAAGAACTAGAACATGCCGGGATGTTGGTTGAGCGCATACTGCAACTGGGAGGTACACCAATTCTAAGTCCAGAAGAATGGTATAAAGTCACCAATTGTGGTTATGAGAAACCGAGTGACCCAAATGTAAGAATACTG
Organism: Atribacterota bacterium; assembly: GCA_028717805.1. Classification (NCBI taxonomy): domain Bacteria; kingdom Pseudomonadati; phylum Atribacterota; species Atribacterota bacterium. The sequence goes on along the minus strand of JAQUNC010000004.1, from coordinate 43,627 downwards.
CTTAAACAAAACATTAAAGGTGAGCAGTGTGCAATTGATGTTTACCAGAAGTTAGCAAAAATGGTCAAAGAAAAGGATCCTATTACTTACCAGATGATTTTGAGTATTTTAGAAGATGAAGTTGAACACGAAGAAGACTTAGAAGCCTTATCAGAAGATATGGGATTGCTATAAAATTTGAGCATAGTAAAGTAAATAAAAAAAGTATGGTTAATTTTCACAAAAGGAAAAAATCAAACTAGAAAATATAAATTAAATAAGAATATATTTAATAGTTGACCATGTGATTGTGATTATTGAATTTACCAATAATATAAAAATGCTAAGGAAAGACTAAAAAGTAAAGATTTTGAATGTTATGACTGGTGTTTATGTCATAAAAAATTGTAAAAAGAAGGAGATATGATAATGGCTCAAAAATATGAAATTTATAAATGTGAAATTTGTGGAAATGTAGTAGAAGTCTTGCATGGTGGTAAAGGTGAGTTGGTATGTTGTGGTGAGCCCATGAAATTGCTAGAAGAACAGACAGCAGAACAGGCTTATGAAAAACATGTTCCAGTGGTTGAAGATACTCCTCATGGAATTAAGGCTAAAGTTGGTTCAGTGCCTCATCCCATGGAAGAAAAACATTATATTGAATGGATACAGGTAATTACTGATAAAGGAGCCTGCAAAAAATTTTTAAAGCCCGGGGATGCACCTGAAGCAATATTTGAAGATGTCAAGGGTTGGAAAAAAGTAAGAGAATATTGTAATATACATGGATTGTGGAAATTTGATAAATAGAAAGTACTTGATGAAGGCAGGACTAATGTCCTGCCTTTTTTTAATACTTATAATGATCATAGCCATAGCCATGCTTATTTTTTTTAAACCAATTGTTCTAGCCCAATCGGTAAGTAATCAGATCTACATTTATTCTGATCTTGGTTATTATCCAGAAAATATTCCGGAAGTTGCTCAAAAAAATGATCATCTTCTAGATATATATAAACCAAAAGATTGTTACTTATGTCCTGTTATAATGTATATTCATGGTGGCACCTGGGTTCTGGGTGATAAGGGAGGATTAAGCTATAAGGCTAAAGCCTTTACCTCACACAATTATATCTATATAAGTATTAATTATCGACTATCACCGGATTATTCCTTTCCAGCTCATGCGCAGGATGTGGCCAGGGCTTTTTCCTGGGTGAAAAATAACATTACTGGTTTTGGTGGTAATCCAGAGCAAATTTATCTTCTAGGTCACTCAGCAGGTGGTCATCTGGCTGCTTTAATAACATTAGATGAACGTTATCTTGCCGCATTTGGTTTAGTTCCATCGGATATTTCTGGAATCATTAGCCTGGATAGCGCGGCTTATTATTTACCTTCTTTATTTACTGCTGAACCGGAAAATCAATACTTATTTTCCTGGGCTTTTGGAGATAATCCAGAAGACTGGGAGACAGCGTCTCCAGTTAACTATATCAGAGAAGGCAAGATGGTTCCACCTTTTCTATTACTGATAGCTGGTGATCGTGAGGTATCAGAGACAGTTAATAAATCCTTTTATCAGAGATTAGTAGATGCTGGATATCAGGCTACCCTCTTTCAATTCAAAGAAAAAGATCATGTCTCTATTGATTTTGAATTAGGGAAAGAGGATGATCCGGTATTCCCTGAAATTATTGAATGGTTAAAGGAATTTTAAAATAAGATTATTAATACGATGAATGTACATGGTATTATTTAAAATGTCCTCTCTAAATGTTTCAACCATAGAGCTAAGAGTGATTATCAAGTGGATTTAACCTTTATTGATATTTATATTTGGTGTGATCATCAAAACAAAAAAAGATAAAGTATAAAACGAACCAGGATTGCCACAATGGCTGTCGCTAATAGGGTTGGCAAAATTCCCTGTCGTTGTATTTCATTGGCTAACAAACCTGGAATGATATACCCTATGCTTTGAATCTCAATACTGGCAATAGGTAATTGAAAAATTAAACCCTCTACTAACCATTTTACAATAAAACTTATGAGAATCATACTGAAAAAGCGTCTTTTCCCATATAAAATTAGGTAGTTGGATAAAAAAAGGACAATATAATAAGTTAATATTGCGATACCTATGGTGATTATAATTCGCCATGGCTGGTCAATAAAAAGAGCTATATAACCCGGTACTATAATTCCTCCTGGAGATAAACCAACTAACTCGTAAAATACAAATCCGATAACAATACCAATACCTATGGCTTGAAAAATCATAATTTTTCTCCCTTTTCTTGTAAATAATCCATCACTCGTAAGCCAAATCCTCTAGTATTTCCAAGCCCATAAACTAATCCTTCTTTTGCAATAAATCTAGAAATTTGTTCCAGAATATGATTAATATTAGTTTCATCAGGTACTAAAATTATTTGGTCAGAGGGATAACCGTATTTTCTTAATTGATTATAGCTTAGTGGGCTATTTTGACCAACCAACAATATATAATTTACTGTAATTTCCTTACTTAAAATCCTGGCAAACTGAATAGTTCTGGTAACCCGATCACTACGGTTATTTAAGATAGCAATTTTGGGATAATTAATGATTTCTTCAGGTAATAAACGGTTTATTTTATCCCATATCAATAGAATTGATTCCCGGTCATTGGCAGCAAAAGCATTGACAAACCATACTACGCTGTGTTCGACTCTTAATTTATAAATAGCAAGAGCCCCTGGATCTGGTTTAGCTTTTAAGATTCCTTGCCAGCAAGTACTTTCTGCAATATTAAGCACTTTTCCTACCTGTAAAGCAACAGCAACATTATCCTTGAAGAAGATGTTTTTGTATTCCTTTTTGTTAGATAAGGTAATCATTTCAGGATCAACCAGAATACACCTGGTATTTAACTTTTCTGCCTGTTTCTGAAAGCATGGAAAGAATTTTTTCTCAGCAGTAACCAATACACTATCTTTTGGAATAGTCAACTTTAATGAATTAGCTACTTCTTGTAAATTAGGACCATAGACATCCTGGTGATCCTCTCGCACATTGGTAATAATCCCAATGGTAGAATGAATCAATTTATGCTCACTGACCCACTGAGTTTCCGGATGGACAGCCATACATTCCATCACAATAGCATTATCTTTTCTTTCAGTTGCTTTCTGTATAAAATATTTTTGTTCAATAATATTAGCGGAACCTCTTCTTCTAATTAATTCTTCTTCCCCATTTTCAAGAATAATCCTTGGCAGTGTACCTGTTGTTTTGGCTAGAACCTGATAGCCAGCTTCCCTTAAAATAGATGCAATTAATCTTACCGTAGTTGATTTTCCACGAATGCCATTGACATGAATTCTAATAGGGATATTTTTAATTCTTTTTTCATGGTAGTAGCTTTCCAGTATACCTAATATTAGAATTGACATTGTCAGAAGAAGTAAAATGAACATAAAAAATTTACCTTGTTGGTACAATATTTTATCATAATGCTATCGGAAAGAGATTAAGTTGTAAAGTGATAAGAATTATGATGAACTTATTCTTACAACGTTAAGGGAACCATAAATCAAAAAACTCGCTTTGCTCCAGAGCAAAGCGAGTTTGAAAGGAGGTATAAAAATGAAAAGAATATTTAATGGTTTTTGTTTCTTTATCTTAAACCAGAGAATATTATAACACTGTTTTTATTTATGTCAAGGGCAAATATAAAATTTTTAAAAGATCAGCCCTTTTTCTCCTGAGATTCTTCAATAATTTCAGCATCAATAGTAGTTTGATGCTTATCTTGTTTATCGGTTCCAGTTTTTTGATTAGAAGTAGCCGATCCCTCGTCCAATGGTTCTAAAGGTATAATCAACCAGGCAATTATATAAGCGATTATTCCTCCCCCACCAAAGAAAATGGTAAGTACTGCTAATAATCTGATTATTGTAGAATCAACATTAAAATACTCGGCAATTCCTCCACATACACCAGCAATTTTACTGTCTTTTCTAGAACGATATAGTTTTTTCATACACTTACCTCCAATTTGGTCTATCACACTGTCAATCAATCTTTGTCCTACATTATTAGAATCATAATAATAGAAATTTTATGAACTGACAAGTCCAGGTAAGATTCTTTCACTGGTTTAGTAATCAGAAGTAGGATTAAGGGATTATTTAGCCTATTATTTACTGAAAGCCAGTGGAATTAAAAATGTTAAAATCGAATATTATAGAGGCAGATACTAAAAGATAACCTCTTTTGTGTTCATATTATTTTTTCAATCGTTTAAATAGAATGATATAAAGACCTAAAATAATCAGCAATGAAGGCCAGACAAGGGGATAAATCCTTCGCATTAAAGGAGTATGGGCAGTTTCAGTAAGTAGCACGAAAATTCCAAAACCTATGGTAACCAGGCTGGTATAAAGAGGCCACCTTTGATGCCCAGAGTCCTGATTGGTTAGATGTCTGGTATGGATGAAATAAACGGGCAAAAAGGCCATTCCTACAAAAAAGAAGAATAAAGAACCTTCTAGTAAACCTAAATGAAAGCTATCATTAATAAGGGTAAATAAGCCAACCATTATTATAATACAACCAGCAATTAAAAAACCGATAGTTCCCTTGTGTTTAGTGCTACCTTTGTAGAAATAGGGAGCCACAAATACCAATCCAATAGCTGGCAGGAACCACTGACTATTTATAAGCTGAAAATTAGAAAGAGTCCAAAGAACACCGATAATTACTAAAATAACACCAAAGAAAGTCTTTGCGTTCAATGATTTATCCTCCTATTTCAATAGTTATTAACTTAGCAATCCTTTGATAATCAAATCTGTTGCTGCCTCTTCGCTTAAACCTCGAGCCATCAGGGTTTGTAATTGCTTGGAATCAACGCTCCCTAGGGCTGCTTCATGTGTAATATGAGCTTTGGGGTGATTTACCTCTACAATGGGTATGGCACTAACGATGCCATTGTCTTTAATGATTTCAGTACAGTCTACATGTCCTCGAGCATAGGCTGCCGAAGCTGTTAATTTATTATATACTTCAGCCCTGGTATTGCCAGTAGCTGCCACTCGGGAACTTAAAAAACCACGCGCTCTTTCCCCGATTAGATGGCCAATTTCTTTTATCATAATCTGATCATCACCTTTACCACTGATACGGGTAATCATTTCTAAAACACTATCAGCTTCACAGGAAGCCTCGTAATTAATATCAATCAAACCGGCACGACCTTTAATTAATTCAAATTCTGAGTAAAAACGGGCATTTTCTGACAGTAGAATTTTGGCATGTGGGTAAACCTTAACTCCACCATGAAAACCATGAACATGTCTTTCCAGATAACGATAGCGGGCATTTTTCCCCACTTTAATAGTACCATCCATAATATGCTGTATATCAATGGCATTAGGAAAGGCACAATGAGCCAGGAAAGAGACTGAAGCATTCTCTTGAATCTCATTTTTTATTATCATTTTCTGAATACCTTCTTCTGGTATCATTCCAAAACACATATGCACTGGTTTATCAATTTTTACATTCTTTTCTACTATTGTATTTACCTCTATATGATCTTTAAATTCTTTGACATCAACCTTTAAACCAGGTAAAAGATGGGACTGAATTACCTTGTGATGATGAATGAAAATATGAGCAATATCAGGTTGTTTAAAAATATCATCAGTCTCTGTAATTCGAGATAGTTCTCTGGTTAAATCGTTTTTATCCAAGTTGTACTCCTTCTTCCTCAGGAATATTTTTATGTTTACAGGGTAAGCATTTATTTTTAAAATATGGAATTACTTTTTTAGCTACATCCTTCTTTAGTATTTCTCCATTACAAAAGATAAAAGCATGATCAGCCTGTTTTAATACTGCTAGACTATGGGTAATCAGTATAATAGTCCTCTTCTTTTTTCTCTGTTCTTTGATGACCTCGAACATTTTATCCAAGGTTTCTACATCTATTCCTGAATCAGGTTCATCCAACAATACCAAATCAGGATCCATAGCTAAAATAGATGCTAACTCTACTTTTTTTCTTTCTCCCCCACTCAAGGTCTTATCCACTGCACGATTAGCATACTCATCAGGATCAAGCCCCACTCTTTCCAATTGTTCATGGATGAAATCATTATTCTTATTACCAGCTGCTGCTTTTAAAAAATCTCTGATGAGCAATCCCTCGTAACGGGCAGGTTCCTGCCAGCCAAAGGTGATACCCATTCTGGCGCGTTCATCAATACTGAGCTTACTGATATTCTTACCTTTAAAGCGTATACTACCACTATAGTGTCGATAGCCTTCCAATCCCATTATAGCGGAAGCTAATGTTGATTTACCAGCACCATTGGGACCCACAATAGCATGCACATAACCTTCCCAGACTTCCATATTAATATTTTTTAAGATATTTCTCCCATTTAGGGAGAGAGACAAATCTTTTACTTCCAATATATTTTTCATATGGTCATTACCACTTCTTTCTGGTTGTAATTAAAAAATATTTTTTTATTTTAGGTATTAAAATATAACATATTTATTACTATAATAGCAACTCATTTTATTTAACAACTTAGAGCAATATAGAAGAAATAATTGTTTCTATATTCAATTAATAGATAGAACAATATTAATACCAGGTCTGGCTGAGAATAAATTGATGTTGAATAGTTCATTTGCCTAAAAATTGTATTTTATATATAATTAAATTGTGAAGTTAGTATGAACTAGTTAAAAAGCATAATTCATTTAGTAAATATGTTAGTTTAGAATTATACTTCCCAATAATTAATTTAATGTTATTAATACTTCTTAATTAAACCAAAAGATGAATGGTTAGTTATGTTGAAAAACGATTCTTTAGATAATTTTTTAAAACAGAATTCGGAAATTGATTTAAGTGTTAAGACCGTTACTAGTGATAAAGTATATTCAATTTTAAGTAAAGCTATTTTCCGAGGGGAATTAAAGCCTGGCCAGCGATTGGTAGAATCAAAATTAGCTAAACTAATGAAAGTAAGCCGAACACCAATAAGGGAAGCAATTATCGAGTTAGAGCAGAAAGGTTTAGTCGTATCTTCTCCACCCAAAGGGGTAAGAGTTGCTCCTCTTCCTACCAAAGAAGCATTGAATGAGTTTTATGATATAAGTAGTGTATTAAGAGGATTAGCGGTTAGAAAAGCAATAGATAATAATTATATAACCAAAATGGAGATAAGGCAATTAGAAGAAATCATTACTGAGAGCGAGCTTTTTTTAAAGGAAGGATCTTTAAGGAACATTGCCAATTTAAATCTAAAATTTCATAATATAATAGAGGAATGTAGTAGAAGTAAAGAATTAATCAATATCATAGATAATTTATATAAAAAGTCCAGAGAACGGTTTTCAGAAATTATATCTAAAGCAGATAGACAAAAAAAATCAATTGAGGAACATAAGAAGATAGTCAAGGCAATTATTGAGAAAGATGCGATATTAGCAGAAAATTTAATGAGAGAGCATATTATTAATGGAAAAGAATCTCTTATTAAAGAGTTTGAATTGAGAGAAAGTTCTTCATGAATGAAGAGTAACCAAATTGATATAATTATTAAAATACAACAGATTACTTTATAAAATTTACTTCAGAAATCAATCAATAAATTAAATCTTTTCTTTATTAAATAAATATTCTACCAACCTAAAATTTCTAGAATCCTAATAAAATAGAAAATTTTTAAAAAATATTTTACTTTTCCCATTTGTATTATATAATAATTCTAATATATAAATATAGTATACAGTATACTATAAATAAAAATTAAATCAAATAACCACTTGTCTTAATATTTTCTATATCTAAAAATTCTTTTTGAATCTAAATATATTCCTAAAAATTCCAACTAATAAAATCATTAAAAAATAATAAGAAAGGAGGTGAAAAAATGACTAATAGGTTAAAAATAACAGCCAGTATTTTAATAATTGCAGTTTTGATGATCAGTATTCTGTTTGTATCGGTATGTTCTGCCCAACAATATGATTTATTAGTGATGTCTTCGGTTATTGGTGGTATTGGTTTCCAGTATTCTTCGGGTGTAGCAAGAGTCATTGGTGTAGTATTGCCTGATGCTAGAGTAACAATGGAAGCAACTCCAGGATATATTGATAATGCTAAAAGATTATATGCAGGATTTGGTGATTTGGGTATTGTATCTCATGACACTGCTCGAGAAGTATATTTACAGGAAGGAGCTTTTGCAGGACAAGGGACCCCTCTTTTAACTATCGCACCTATTCATATTCTATATTGGAACCTTATTGTTAATGAAGATAATCCAATTAAAACTATCTGGGATCTAGAAGGGAAAAGGGTTAATCTTCAGCCTAAGGGTTCATCTGCTGAGTCGACTGCTACAACTTTATTTGAAGCCATCAATATCAATATCATTCCATCATATTACCGACATACAGAAGCTGCAGAGATGATGAGATCAGGAACAATTGATTCTCACTGGCAGGGTGGTTCTAATCCTACCTGGATGGAATATTCGGTAAGAAAACCGGTTCGAGTTATTGAATTCAGTGATGAGGATGTTACTAAAATTCGTGAAAAATTACCTTTCCTTAGCAAGGTAAGCTTTCCTGCTGGCGATTATTATGAAGGCTCAGAGAATGTTCAGGTAGTAGGAACATGGGCATTATTAATGTGTCGAGAAGGTTTACCGGACGATGTTATATATGAGATTACCAAGGGATTATATGAGCATAAGGATCTTATGTTAGCTGCACATCCGGGCGCTGCAGATATGGGCTTGGATAAGGTCCTGGATTCTACCGTTCCTTATCATCCTGGTGCAATTAAATATTATACCGAAAATGGTGTTCAAATACCGACAGAATTAACTCCATAAACCAGCTTATTAAGGATTAGTAGGGATTATCAGTCCCCCTATCAAAAATAGGGGGACTGATAATAATCATAATTGTTGTATTATCGTATCATTTAAAGAAAGCAGGAAGATATGACAGAATATAATGGAGAAGAAAAAAATAATAAGCTAAGTTTACCAATAAATAGGTATACACAGCTAATGGCTATATTAATGTCAATTTTTCACCTATATACTGCCGGTACCATACCATATGATGTATTTGTACAACGGTCTGTTCACTTAATGTTTGTTTTTTCTATGATTTTTTTATTACATCCTTGGAATAAGAAAAAAGCTAGCCTGATAGATATAATTTTTACCATTTTAGGTATGTTAAGTTGCATCTATATATTTGTAAACTATATCAGTATTTCCATGCAGAGCGGATTATCTATTGGTGTTCAGTATTTAATAGGCATCATGGTTGTTATATTGATTCTAGAAGCATGTCGCAGAGCAATAGGTATGGCATTACCGATTCTGGCAATCATCTTTATTTTATATGCCCGCTTTGGTGGTTACATCCCGGGGATATGGGGACACCGAGGATTAAGTATAGAAAGAATATTTGGTTTTCTCTATCTTACTTCAGATGGAATCTGGAGCATACCATTAGGGGTTTCCGCTACTACTGTAGTAATGTTTGTTATTTTTGGCCAATTCTTAAGCGAGGCAGGAGTAGGGGAATTTTTTATGGATTTTTCACAAGCCATTGCTGGTAGAATGATAGGCGGAAGAGCTCAGGTTGCTGTTATTAGTAGTGCTTTATTTGGTACTATTAGTGGTAGCTCAACTGCTAACGTTGCTACCACGGGTTCATTTACTATCCCACTTATGAAAAGCTCAGGATATAAACCAGAATTTGCTGGTGCAGTAGAAGCTGTTGCTTCAACCGGGGGGCAAATTATGCCACCGGTTATGGGCGCGGGAGCTTTTATTATGGCTGAAATGCTGGGAATGAGATATTTTGCGATATGTAAGGCGGCTGCTATACCGGCTATATTATATTTTGCCAGTGTATTTTTATGTGTAAGGTTTCGTACCCTGTTGATGGGGTTTAAGATGGAAAAGTCATCTATAAATTTGAAAAAAGTTTTTTTAAGAAATGGACATTTAATAATACCTCTAATTGTAATTATTTATTATATAGTTCAGGGATTTTCACCTACGAGAGCCGCGTTCTATGGGGTTATCTCAACAGTTGTTATAAGTTTTGTTAATCAGGAGATTAGAAAGAATCCCAAAGTATTTTTGAAAGCACTGGAATATGGAGCAAAAAATACCATAGGAGTGGCGATTGCCTGCGCTTGTGCTGGGATAGTATTGGGAATTGTCTCAATGACTGGTTTAGGAATTAAAATGACTACAGTCATTTTAGCTATGAGTGGAGGTAATACTTTTTATGCTCTATTATTAGCAATGGTAGGAAGTATTATTCTGGGAATGGGTCTACCTACCGCAGTTGCTTATATCATTGCTGCAATTGTTGCCTGTCCAGCTTTAATTGAGTTGGGCTTACTTCCTTTAGCAGCACATATGTTTGTCTTTTATTTTGCTATTTTGGGTACCATTACACCACCTGTTTGTTTATCTGTTTATGTAGCATCAGGAATAGCCCAATCTAATTGGTTAAAGACTGCTTACTATGCCATTATGATGGCTTTGCCAGGATTTATTATTCCCTATGTATTTGTTAATGACTATTCAATTCTTTTCATAGGGACAGCATCTCATATTTTAAGAACCTTTAGTACAGCTTTAATCGGAATATTTGCCCTGGCTATTGCTTTGATGGGTTATTTCCTAACCCGGATTAATCTATTGGAGAGAATTATATTAATAATTGCTGCTATTCTTCTTATCTTTCCCAATTTTAAAATAGGCCTAGGAGGAATGATATTATTGATTTTAGTCTATTTCTATCAAAGAATTAAAAAAAGAGAAGAAGTTAGACAGTTTTCTGAAGTAGAGGCGTAATAAAATCAGATTTAAATTTAATTTATTGGAGAATATCAAATGAGTTCATTTGTAAAGAGTAAAGAAAAATTGGTGGAAATATTTGATAGAATTGATCGTTTAGTTAATCTAGATATACCAGGGAGAGGAGTAATCCATTTATTATATCAATGGGCAAGAAATAAGGCAGAATATCCTTTAATTATGCTAGCAAGTCAGGAATTAGATAAAATTATAACTAAGGGAGATATTATCTTTATAGCTACAGGCTGGCCTGATAGGCCAGAGATAACGCCTGACATTGCTGAAACTGATGGTCCACCTGGTGCAGCATCTTTAGCCCGGGCTATTAATAGAGCCTATCATGCCATACCTATCATTTTTATTGAAGAGAATCTGGTTCAGGGAATGACTACAGTGGTCAATGCAGCAGGATTAAAAGTGTTGTCACCTTCCCAAGCAATAGAAACACCAGCGTATCATGCTCCTATCAATTCAGCTTCAGTTCTTTCATTTCCTATCGAAAAGGAAATAGCGTTAAAGAAAGCTACTGATCTTATCAGGAAATACCATCCCAAAGCAGTAATCACTATTGAAAAAGGAGGTATGAATAAAAAAGAAATAATTCATACCAGCAGAGGAGTCGATTCAAGTAAGTATATGGCAAAAATAGATTATCTGGTTCAGGAAGCGCTAAAAAATAATATTACCACTATAGGTATAGGAGATGGAGGAAATGAGATTGGAATGGGCTGTATTCAGGAGGAAATCAGAAAAAATCTTCCCTTCGGTAATAAGTGCAAATGTCCTTGTCAAGCAGGAATAGCACCGTCAACAAAGACTAACTATTTAATTACAGCAGTAATATCAAACTGGGGAGCATATGGATTGGCAGCAGGAATTGCTTTATTAAAGAATGACGTTGATATTTTTCATAATAGCGAGATAGAGAAAAGGATATTACAAAAGGCAGCTGATGCTGGTTTTATTGACGGAATTAATGGTTATACTGAACCAGGTGCTGATGGATTACCAGCGAGTGTTCATGAATCGTTTGTAGATGTTTTGAGAGAATTAATAAAAAAAGGAATCAATCAATTAAAAATTTAGAAAATAGTGGTTAGTGGGAGCAATAAAATTGGTTAAAAGGAAGATTTTGGTTCAGAATGTCCAATGACAACATAAAAAATGGCTAATACTAATATAAACACTATTATTGATTAAGAAAAGAAGAAGATGTTCTGGGCAAACTATTTTTTTATAATAAACAATTGAGTTTCCTTGGTTGTAACGAGTAATTTGACTGAAAAAAGAAATATTATTATAATTATTTAATGGTATACAGTATACCGTATATTAATCTTTATATAGATAAAATTAAGATTATTAAAAATATAAAAATAATAAATTAATAGCTATTTTAAGGAGTATATAAATGAGTATTAAGACCATTACTATTTGTGGAAGCGGGAATGCAGCTCATGCCATGATTCCAATTATCAAAAGTAATTTTAATTGTCAAATTAATCTTTTTTTTCGTTATCAGCATAAAGTTGATATTTTTCAAAGGATAATTGATGAAAGCAGAGTTATCACTGCAGTACAAGGCAAAGAAGAATTATATGGGAGACCAGATAAAGTAAGTAGATTTCCAGAAGAAGTATGCCAGGATGCTGATTTGATACTTTTGCCTCTGCCAGCATTTGCTCAAGAATCGGTTCTATTGCAAATAATCCCTTTTTTAAAGAATGAAGTAATTATAGGATCAATACCGGCCAGAGGTGGTTTTGAATATTCTTTATTGAAAGTTTTAAAGAGTGTTACTGATAAAAAAATTAAATTTTTTGGTTTACAAACGCTTCCCTGGGCTTGTCGAACCAGAGAATATGCCAGCAAAGTGGATATTTTGGGAAAAAAAGACATAGTAGGATTAGCAGCCCTGCCCCGGGAAGCTACTTTAGAATTATCAGAAATATTTACTCATTTACTAAATATTAAAGTGGAGCCCATCCCTAATATGTTGACCCTTACTTTAGCTAATATCGGTCAGATTGTGCACCCCGGAATTATGTATGGACTTTTCAAAGGAAATGAAAATAGAAAATATAAAAAAGAAGACATTCCCCTCTTTTATCATGGAGTAACCAGTAATATTGCTAAAACACTTGCCAATATGAGCAATGATATGCTTGCCTTAACCAGGAAACTTCAAAATAGATTTAAAAATATAGACTTGACAAATGTATTAAGCTTAGAGGATTGGCTCATATCTTCTTATAAAAATTCAATTATAGATGACCATACTTTAGAAGCCTGTTTTATTACCAATCAAGCTTATCAAGGTTTATATGCGCCTATGAAAGATTTAGAAAATGGTTATTATAAACCAGACTTTCAATCACGTTATCTCACTGAGGATGTACCTTTTGGATTAATAGTTTCTAAAGCAATTGCTTTACTAGCACAAGTAGATACTCCCAGCATTGATGAGGTTATTATTACAGTCAGTAAGTGGATGAAAAAAGAATATTTAGTCAATGGTGATGTGAAGGGGAGAGATATATCTGAAACAAGAATTCCTCAAAATTATGGTCTTAACAACTTAGAACAGATTGTTAATTTATAAAATATCCCTATATTGGAAAAGGAGAGATTGAAAAGTGGATAAATCGAACAAAAAAAGAAGAGTATTAAACTGTTCTATAGACCCCTGTGTTCATACCTTAGGGGTAGAAAGATTTGCTGAGTGGCTGGAGAGCAAAGGAATAGGTTATATTGCCATTAAATTAGGACCAGCTGTATCTATTGATGAATTGATAGATAAAATTAGAGAGTCAAAAGCAGAAGTGGTCACCTTTAGTTATCGCCTGGGAGATTTGCATGTTGATGAAATTATCGAAGAGTTGATAGAAAAAGTATATAAATATGGATTGCAGCCAGAAAAAAGTGGAATAAGGTATTGTTTTGGTGGATTAAGACCCGCAGCTAATTTAGTCAGAGCAATGACTGGCTTACGCATACTGGAGGATAGATTTTCTCCTCCTGAAGATAGACATTTTAATCTGGAAAAGATTGCTCAAGAATATAAAAATAAAGAAAAATTCCAGGGATTTTTCGAAATGGTGGTTGATGATTATGTAACAATGGATGAGTTAGAATATTTTGCTCAGAAAAAAATAAGAGTTGCCAGAGAGAAAATAAAATGGTCTGATGACTTATTAGAAAGGATAAAACAGGTACGTCAATTAGAAAATAGACCAATCATCAGAGCTCATATTGGTGCAGCTGCCGAAACAATAGAACCAACAGTAGAGGGAACCAGAAAAATAAGTGAAGCAGCAGCTCTGGAGATTGTCTCTTTAGCTCCGGATCAGGCCAGTCAGGCATTTCTGGCTAAATTTGTTCGGGGAGAGGAAAATCCGGAGAAATATCGTAAAGGAGAAGGCGGTGCACCAATTCGGAGTAAAGAGGATTTAAGGAGGTTAAAAGAGGCAACTCAATGTGGAAATTACCCTATGATTAGAATATACTCTGGTACCGATGAATTAGTGGAATTAGCTAAGATATTTGAGGAAACTTTACATATGCCGTTTCCAGCAGTGCCTGTATTCTTTTATAACCGTTTAGATGGACGAGGCCCTCTTTCTATTCTGGATGGCATTAATGAACATTTTAATACCATGCGCTGGTGGGCTTCTATAAACAAACCACTGGAGATAAATGATCCCCATCAATGGCAACTCCGAAGGTGCTCAGATGACATGTATGTTACAGACCACATCCTATGTGGAATTATTGCTCTAAAAATGGGTATAAAGAATTATGTCATGCAATTAATGTTTGATTTGCCTCCAGAAATAAATCCCAGATATGATTTAGGGAAAATGAAGGCAGCTTTTGAACTAATTGAGCCACTAACCAGGCATTTTGATTTTAGTATTACTAAAGAAACTCGAGGAGGCCTTTCCAGCTTTCCACCCAATCTAGATAAGGCAAAAAGCCATCTTACCATGACCACTTACTGGCAGATGTTTATGGACCCCGATATTATCCATGTGGTTAGCTACTGTGAAGCGCACCATGATGCTAAGGCAGAAGACATTATTGCTAGCTGTGATATTACCAAACAGACTGTCGAAGAGTACTATCGCACGCCTCTTCCTGAGATCTGGCAGCTTCCTGATGTAATATCTCGGAAGGAAGAGTTAAAGAAAGGAGCTATGTATAATATCTTTCATTTAGCTTTAATGGGAGGATATGAAGGTAAAATAAATTTAGAAAACTTTTTTGAATATACAGTTAATCCTGGAGAAGCTGCCAAAAGGGAAAATGTTGCTGATAGAGCAAAGAACTATGAAACAATGTTACTGGATTTAATTGATGAAAAGAATTACCCATCTGGGCAATGTGACCTGATTAGTGCTGATAACCTGGATTTAGCGTTACAGGTTGGTTTATTCCAGGCACCCCAGGTAACAGTGATAGATAAACGCTATGAGTTAGCAGGAATGTGTAAGACTAAAATTATTGATGGAACTTGTCGCATTGATGAATTTTGTCTGCAAAAGGTAAAAGATGAAATTGAAAGAGTTGATAAGGTTAGAGAACGATTCCCCTGGTATTTCTATAAAGATGTTAGCCAGACTGATGAATTATCAATAGTAGCAGAATCAAAGGATGCTATCGTTGAAGACCATCTCCTCTTATCATTTAGAGACCAATTAGGATTAAAAGATTTGCGGGATAAAAAAATATTGGCGGTAGATTTTGGTAGTACTTACACCAAAATTGCTATCTTTAATACCAATTCAGATGCAGTGGATTTACGTTACGTTCCAACTACAGTTGACGATATTCGTGAAGGTTTGGCGAATGGTTTAGGGTGTCTTGACAAATGTAGGAAAGAAGGCAACTGGGAACCTTTACGGAAGATGATGAATGAATTTGATATAAAACTTCCCTGCAGTAGTGCAAAAGGTGGTTTAAAAATGGTTACTGTTGCTTCTACTGAAAGGGAGAGTGGATTTGCTGCTGATCTTGCAGCTCTGACCGCAGGGGCAAAACTTCTCAATAGTTATGACGGAAAATTATCTTTAGAAGAAGCTCGAGCAATTTATTTAGAAGATGGCCCGGAAATTATTCTCTTAAGTGGTGGAGTTAATGAAGGTGGAGATACAGAAACTGTATTACACAATGCTAAGATATTAGCTGAAACTGCAAAATTAGCAACCTATGCTAAATATGGAATACCGATAATTTATGCTGGAAATGAAGATGTTACTGAGGAAATACTGGATATTTTCCATAGTCACAATATTGATGTAAGGGCAACTGGCAATATTATGCCCGAAGTTAACAGGTATAACATTGATGTAGTAAATGAAGCAATAAGAGAACTCTTTCAGACTGTTGTTATCCGAGGCAAGGGATTTGATGTGGTAGAAGAGTATATGAGTACAAAATTTATACCAACTCCCCGAGCAGCTTTCTTAGGAATTAATTTGTTAGCTCGCGGTTATGGTGAAGAAGAAGGGATCGGGAATATCGTGGCTTTAGATATTGGTGGTTGTACTACTGACTTTTTTGCCAATGTACATTCCAATCCCTTGTATCATTATCCCTGGGATGATCCTAAGAAAAAAGTTAAAAGAACTATACTAAAAACTCCCAATTACCCTCTGGCTTATCGGAGAGTAGAAGGTAAATATGGATTAGCTTATAACGCAGAAAATTTAATGGAACTGGAAAAATTTAAAAATGGTTCAGTAGAAAAGGAAATTAGCGATTTGTTTAATCAGAAATATCCTGATTTTCAGGAGAATGGTGACCATATGGATCGATTTTTAGTTTATAAAGAACAAAAATGGTTTATCAAGCTAAAGGAATATTTAAAGTGGATTCACGATAATCCCCATATTATGCCCACTACAGAAGAGGAAAACTTCATCAGAAGCGTTCTGGCTAAGGAAACTTTAGCAGTAGCTACTGCTAATAATGTAGGGCATGTCAAAGAAACTGATGTTTATTTCTTGCAAGAAGGAGTCAATTTCTTTACTCAGGATTGCACACTGGTAATAGTTGGTGGAACAGTGTATCATAAATGTAAGGAAAACAAAGATTATCTTATAGAAGATCTTAAGATGATTGTAAAAGGAGCCCTTTTCAATCCGAAAGAATATACCGTTTTGAGACCAAACCATAAAGTATTATTGGACGCTTCTTATATTTTATCAACCGTCGGAGGTCTTTACGGAAGAATTGACCCTGAAAAAGCCATTCGTATTATGAAGAAAAATTTTGTACCATTAGAACTATAAATACAAATAAGAGGTAAGAAAATATGGCGATCCAAAATAAAGGGAGGTCTATTTTGGATAGAAACCAGGTACTATTCTGGGGTGGTATTATTTTTGCCCTTACACAGCTTATTCTTCCCATTTTTATAACTCTAATAGATTTACAGTTGAGAGCAATTCATATTATTCTTGGAGTTTCCCTTGCATCTCTGGCTTATCCTTATGGTAAATCAAATCAAGAAAACAAAAAAATTTCCTTTTGGGATGTATGTGTCATTACCATAATAATAATAGCAAATGTTAATACATTTTTAAAGGCAATGAAAATTTATATGATTCCGGGAAGTGCATCAACTTTTGATTTAATCATTGGCTCTCTCTTAATAATAGTTATACTTGATGCAGCACGAAGATCTGTAGGTTGGGCAATACCAATATTTGTGGGATTGTTATTTCTCTATATATCTCTTGGTCCAAAATTGACAGGAATATGGAGGTTACCGGGTTTATCCTGGAAATTTGTTATTAATTCAGTATATTTTTCTGCTCTAGGAATTTATGGAAGTATCACCGGGATGTCAGCAACTTTTATTGCTATGTTTATCATATTTGGTGCCCTCATTTCAGGAGCAGGTGGAGGGAAGACTTTTATTGATATTGCATTAGCATTAACCGGTAGATACAGGGGTGGGCCAGCCAAAACAGCAGTAGTATCAAGTGCTCTTTTTGGGAGTATCTCCGGTAGTGGTGTAGCTAATGTGGTAGTTACCGGTAGTTACACCATTCCGCTAATGAAACGGTTGGGTTATAATCCTGATTTTGCAGCTGGAGTGGAAGCTATTGCTTCAACAGGAGGAGGAATTACTCCACCTATTATGAGTGTGGCAGCTTTTATTATGGCAGAATTTTTGGGTCTTCCCTATTTAAAAATTATAGCTTATGCCCTGATTCCTTGTTTACTCTATTATACCGGAGTCTTTGCTGGAGTACATTTTGAGACAGTACGATCTGGTTTAGCTGCAGTACCTGAGAATGAAATTCCCAAATGGCAAAGTATTTTAAAATTTAATAGAATAGCCTCCTTAGTTATTCCTATGGCAGTACTCCTATATTCTATTGCTAGAGGTAGAGCCTTAATCTTTGCTGGATTTTATGCTTGCGTTTCAGTTATTGTAATTTTCTTGCTTTCTGATCTTTCCCCAAAAGGAGTAAAATATACGTTAACAAAGATAAGGGATGGATTAAGTGAAGGAGGATTAGCTCTTTGTAAAATTGTACCAATTTTAGTGTCTGTAAATATTCTGGTTAATATGATTGGCATTACCGGTATTGCTCCCAAGTTGAGTTCTGTAATCTTAGAGGTTGGAGGAAATAATTTGTTATTGGCATTATTAATAGCCACTATTATCCCTTTTATTTTAGGAACCTCTCTACCAGTAGTACCAACTTATATATTGTCTATTTCTATACTTGCTCCTTCACTAATAAGGCTGGGAGTTGATCAGATAGCCTTGCATCTATTCTTTATTTACTGGGCCATCTTAGGCGGAGTAACTCCTCCTACCTGTACCCAGGCAATTGTTGCTGCTGGTATTGCTAAAGGTAATTGGTTTAAAACTGCCTTAGTATCAGTCAGGCTGGGTATTGTTGCTTTCATTATTCCCTATTTTTTTGTACTTAATCCTTCTCTGGTAGGTCGCAGTGATACTATTTCAGTAGCAACTTATGTAGGGAGCGCATTTTTTGGTGCAATACTACTAGCATATGGGTTTTTTGGGAGAGTAAAAAGTAATTTAAATGTTTTATTTCGATTAGTATTCGTTGGGAGTGGAATTTTACTGATGTGTCCTAAACATATTTTATCCATCATTGGTGTGGCTATCGTAATACCAATGCTGTTCTATCAACATAATGTTATAAAAAGGTTAGGACTGGTAAAGTTGTAAAGATAATAGAAATAGTGTGTTATTACCAAACATTAACCAATGTTTTATGGTAATACCAAAATAATATTTGGGAAAAAACAGAATAGAAAGGAGGTGAGTAAAAATGAAAAACAGAAGACTAAGTGGATTGGTTTTTGTGCTTATCTTGATACTGGCGTTTAGTGTGCTAGTAGGCAATGTATCTGCCCAAACTGTCTATTTAAATATGGGTAGTACCTCTTCAACATCCGGATTATATGCCTGGTGTGTTGGAACTGCTTCGGTTATCAATAAGGCAGATAACAACATAATTACAACAGTTATTGAGAGTGGTGCCGCCTTGGATAATTTAAGAAGAACCAGGGAAGGATCATTTGATTTTGCCTTGTGTGTTGACTCTGCTTCTGCAATGCAATTACATAGAGGAATTAGCAATTTTGAAGGGGAAGCATGGGAGCCAATAAGATGGTTATTCTTGAGAAATGCTATTGTTAACAGACTATACATCAGAGCAGATTCCGGGATAAAAACTTTTAAGGATTTAGGAGGTAAAAAATTTTCTCCCGGTATACCTGGAGCATCTTCTACGACTAACTTTATTAACTTTGATGAAGTTATCGGAAGTGGGATTGATATAGTGCCCGCAACCCTGGGTGATGCTATCAATTTATTTAGTCAAGGTCGTATTGTTGGATTACAAAAATCCAGTGGACTGACTTCCTTAGATTCTTCTTTAATTGAATTAAATTTAAAAACTCCTCTAGCAGCTATTGGTTATGGTGAAGATGATATAGAAAAGATAAGAGCAGAGTACCCCTATATCCTTTTCTTTGAAACCCCGGCAGGCAGTATCTTAGAACTTTCGGATAATCCATCTATAATGGAAGAAGGACAGGTTGTTGGTGCAGTGGCTTCCTCTAATTTACCGGAAGAAGTTGGTTATGAAATTGTAAAGGCTTATGTCGAAGGTTTTGATGAAGTTGCGACGGCATATCCTGGAATAGTGGGATGGGATCCTATTACTGACTATTTTAAGTTAGTAGCACCAGGGGGTGAAATACCAATCCATGCAGGACTTTACAGGTATTGTTTGGAAAACGGGATAGATGTACCGGAACGTTTTATTCCACCAGAGAGTAAAAAGTAATGTTGACCAGTTAGAACCAGTTGAGAATTAGAGAGGATGGCTTTTAAAGATAAATCGGGAGGTGATGACAAATGAGATGTCGTATGAAAATAAGCGTTCTTCTAATTTTTTTGGTTTTGGTTATGACAATAATCTCTGTTGGAATGGTTTGTGCTGTAGAAGAGAAGGTAACCAGTCTTGTGGTAACACCCATAAATGGGGAACCTGGAACTAAGTTAACCTTTTATGGTGCCGGGTTTGTTCCAGGAGAAAAAGTAAAGGTAATTATGACAGTAGATGGAGTTCCTTTTGCCTTTGCTGAAGTAGGTACCGGAGGATTTGTTACCGTTAATGAATATGGTGCTTTTAAACTAAAACCAGCAGGTGGTATCCCAACAGTCATGCTAAAACCAGGAGTGTACACTATTGAAGCGATTGGGGATAAGGGTTCAAGAGCGACAACACCTTTGGAAGTTTTGGAGAAACAATAAATTAAGGTTAGCTATTGATCGTTCAATAGAATACCTACATTCGTATTACCAGGATAGCAAGTATAAATAAGGCTATCCTGGTAATATTATTAAGGGGTGAGATAATGAGGAAATCATCAGTTCTAGTCTCTACCGGAAATCTGGGAGAAAATATAATTGAAAAGAACTCATTTTGCTATGGACTTAGGTGAGATATAGACTATTTAGCCGCTGATGCTGGTCCAACGTTTTTAGGAGGTTATCTTCCCCATACTCCAGTAAAATTGGAAGAACATTATATTGAGTTGTTGCTGGTAGAAGTAAGGATTTGGAATACGCCATTGATAATTTGGTTCTTTTGCTGATCCCTTGGATCTGGGTATTTTAAAATTTAGCTGAAAATAGTTAGTATATAGTATTTCATAGATCAATAATATCTATCAGGACTAGATATTAGAATTTTTATGATCAAGGTATGAGGATTAAAGTACATATAAGACGGAAAAACCGCAGCTGAGGTCCAGGAGAAAGTTATGTATACGATTGCCAGCAGTATGCACCATTATTCAATCTCATGATACCCTGGAGAAAATAATATTCTTTCTATTAGTTAGATAATAACTGTGGTTAACAAGAATAATTTATTTTATTAGTTGCATTGTTGTGGTATATTATTATAGTTATAGTGAATTTATTCACTAGATAGAAAGACTAAATTAATCTATTAGTTTAAAATTTGGTTGGAGTGAAAAATGAAAAGTAAATATTTGTCCCGACTTCTTATTTTTTCTATCATCATATTATTATTCAGTATATCTATGAATGTCTTTAGTCAGGTTCCCAATCCTGATGCCATAATCTATGCCAGTTTGGGAGATATTGAGTCACTTGATCCTCATTGGGCATACGATGAAGCCAGTATGCAGATTACCTTTCATATCTATGAGAATTTAATCAAATTTAAGAAGAACAGTCTAAGCGAATTTGATCCAGTATTAACTAAAAAAGTACCTTCAGAGGAAAATGGCTTAATTCGAGATGGGGGGCTAACCTATATTTTCCCAATCCGTGAAAATGTATTGTTTCATAACGGTAATATTTTAACCCCGGAAGATATCACCTATAGCTTTAAAAGAAGTATGATACTGGATCGGGATGGTGGACCTACCTGGATGCTTTTGGAGCCGCTTTTGGAAGTAAGTAGTATTGAAGATTTAGCTGTTGAATTGGCTGGTGTTGAATCTTATGAAGATTTGTTTGAGGAAGGTATAGTTATTTCAAAGTATCAAGATATAATGGAGAGTATTTTTAAAGATTATATTGATCCTGCTATTACAGTTGAGGGAGAGAATGTGATTTTTCACTTGCAAAATCCATATAGTGCTTTCTTAAGCATTTTAGCTCAGAATAATAGTTGTTCAGCAATTATAGACAAAGCATGGGCTATTGAGCATGATGCCTGGAACGGTGAAGTAGAAGAATGGTGGAAGTACCACGATCCGGCAGCTGAGGACGATGCATTGTATAGCATAACCAATGGTACTGGTCCCTTTCAGATGCAAAGACGGATTCCTGGAGAAATGATTCAATTGGAACGTTTTGATTCTTACTGGCAAGGCCCAGCAAAGATACAAAGGGTGTTAATAAGGATTATACCTGAATGGATTACCCGAAAATTAGTTCTATTTAACGGAGATGCCGATATAATTGAGGTAACACCAGGTTTTATTAACGAAGTTAGGGATATTAATGGTATCCGGATCATTGAAAATTTACCAATGCAGTCCATTAATATTATGCATTTTAACTGGACTATTAACCAGGAAGGAAACGGATTCATTGGTAGTGGAAAACTGGATGGCAGAGGTATTCCCCCTAATTTTTTTAATGATATACATGTAAGAAAGGCTTTCTCTTATTTGTTTCCCTATGATGCTTTTATTGAAAAATCATTACAGGGACAGGGAATAAGGATTTCCGGTCCTATGACTAGAGAAACATTGGGATATCTGGATGATCCTAATTTTTATTATCAGCAAGATATGAAAAAAGCAGAAGTGGAATTTAAGAAAGCCTGGAATGGTGAGTTATGGGAGAAGGGTTTTTATTTTAATATTTTTTATACCTCAGGATCAGATTATGCCCAAACTGCTTGTGAAATGATTGCTGATTTCGCCAGGATGTTAAATCCAAAATTTGAAATTGAACCTATAGGAATAAACTTTCCGACCATGTTAAAGGAATTATATTCCGGTAGGCTTACTATGTATAACATAGGCTGGCAGGTTGATTTCCCCGATCCATATGCCTGGGTGGGAGGGCTTTTATTTAGTAATGGTACTTTGGGTTCTGTTTATGGTGAAAATTATCAAAAACTAGCGCAGGAATTAATTAATCCCTTGATTAATCAAGCTATACAAACAGTTAATCCTTCAGAAAGAGAATTAGTCTATAAACAATTGATGCAAATAGCACATGAACAGGCAATAGCCCTTTATTTATGTCAGCATCAAGGATATCACGTGGAAAGAGATTGGGTCAAAGGATGGTATTATCACCCTCTTATACCAATGGGTGCTTTTGCTGGGGATTTCTATGAGATGTATAAAGAAGAGTAACTAATTTAATGTTTTGTCTCTGCCATAAGTATGGATAATTTTCTTTAATCTGGGAAGTGCATTTTCTTTTAATTCAGACATCTGTCTATTTGTCAGACGCCAATGCCAGTTCCCCCTGGTACAGGCAGGATTATTCATTCTAGCCCCTTCTCCTAATCCAAGCATATCTTGAACCGCTATGATGGCTAAGTTTGCAACAGAGGATTGCGCCAGTCTTATAAATTCCCAATGTACATTATTAGTAGTGATATCCTTGCTTAAATATTGCCTAACCAATATCTTTTGTTGATTTTTTATTTCTTTCTGCCACCATCCTTGTATAGTATTATTGTCATGTGTTCCAGTGAAGACTACACAATTTGTGATATGATTGTGGGGAAGGTGTATACTGTGAGGAAAACTTTCACCAAAAGCAAACTGCAGTACTCGCATCCCAGGTAACCTAAGCTGATTCATAACCTGCACTACATCTTCAGTTATAACTCCCAGGTCTTCAGCAATGAAAGGCAAATCAGGAAACTCTCTTTTTAGCATATAGAAAAAATCTTCTCCACCACCATTTACCCAATTGCCCTTGATCGCAGTTTTTTCGCCTGCTGGTATTTCCCAGTAGGCCAGCAAGCCTCGAAAATGGTCTATGCGCAATAAGTCATATAAGGTCAGATTATGAGCAATACGTCTTTGCCACCATTGAAAATTTTCTTTTAGATGTGCTGACCATTTATAGACGGGATTTCCCCAAAGCTGCCCCGTTGGACTGAAATAATCAGGCGGAACACCAGCCTGGCAGAATTGGTTTTTATTCTTGTCCAGCTTGAACAATTTAGGATGAGTCCAGACCTCAGCACTCTGATAGGTAACATAGATAGACATATCACCAATAATCTTGATATTTTTAGCCTTACAATAATGTTTAAATTCATACCATTGTCTAAAAAAGAGAAACTGGATAATTTTATATCTTTCAATTTCAGCTGACATAGTTTTCTTAAATTCTGTCAGTGTTCCCATATTCCGCTCTCTGAGGGGTACTGGCCACTCATTCCACTGCTGATGATTAAATTGATGGCGTAAAACTTCAAAGAGGGTATAGTCCTCCAGCCAGAAAGCCTGTTGTTGACAGAAATCAGCAAATTCCTTCTGCAATTTTGGTAATTTAGAGAATACCAGCACCGCTTTTTGCAATATTTGTTGTTTTAAAGGATAGACTTTACTAAAGTCTATTTCAGGTTTTTCCGGTAGAAGATACTCTTCCAAATCGCTTTTACTTAATAAACCATTCCGATGGAGTAGTTCTGGGCTAATTAAGAGAGGATTGCCGGCAAAAGCAGAATAAGAGAAATAAGGCGAATTACCGTGTTCTAATTCGGTAGGGTTTAAAGGAAGGATTTGCCAGAATTGTTGTTTATTTTTATTTAATATATTGGCAAATTGATAAGCTTGTGGTCCCAGATCCCCAATCCCGAATCTGGAAGGTAGGCAAAATATAGGCATTAATAAGCCACTAGATCGATGATTTAACAGTTTTTAACTCCTCCTACCTTATATTATTAATTGCAGACAAATTATAGACAATATCTTTCCAATAATTATAAATTATTTTTAGTAAGGTAATTCCTGCCGTGATCATCAATAAACTGGTATTCCCAAAAGTAAGAAAAACTCGCTTACCCTAATTTTCATATTTTAGAATTTAGGAAGGCATATCAATTTTGAGCATTGCCCCTAATTCTTTAAAATGTTTCCACCAGGATTGTATATTTTCTTCTTTTTGTGCTAACTTTTGCTGGAGAGGAGGCAAAATATCCTGTTTAATCTCAAAATAGATATTCTGAGCTGTCCAGAGATGCAGTTGAACCTCAAAATCCTGCATCTGTTTTAATACATCGGTGATTTCCAGGATATATTTGATTTTCAAAGGATTTTTTCTTACTTCTTCCATAGCCTGGTTTATCCATCCCCCAACATTGAATTCCAAAGTAGCCTGGTCTATAGCAATAGACCAGTTTTCAATCTCCTGCAGGATGTCGCCAAGTTTCTCTAAATCGATTGATTTCTGGGAAAAGATTATCTTTAATTCCTGATTAAGTACCTGTTCTGTAATAAGAGAGAGAGCTTTAGGAATCGGTATATTCAATTGTCTTAAAAAATTAATAATGGTACGATTATCAAGATAAGTCTGGGCAAAGTTTCTTTCTATCTCAGTCAGGATAGGTTCCAGTATCTTTTCGATAACTTCTCTCTGTTCATCTTTAAACAGATACCACAAGGAATAGCTATTAGTGCCAAAATGCTTATCCATCAATCTAATAATATCTACCACATTTGCCTGTTCAAAGGAAGAGCTAATTTCTTTCTCCATGTTCTGATATGATTCCTCATTCTGATAAATTTTTACTCCCCCGTTTACATTATGATCCCCTAAATGAAGTACGGCAAAACTTATTTTATCCTGTTCCAGGGTAATTTCTGAATGAATTGTGGCGTAACCCATCGCTATTTTTAGTTGACCATTTTCTCTCCGCTGGATTTCATCTCCCATAATTTGATAAGCATAGATATTTTTTTGTTTTCCATTAAAGAGAGCAGAAATGGCATAATGAGCTCCAACTCGAAGTAAATCTATAATAACTGGTTTGACCATCAGCTGATAAATCTTAGCTCCATTCTTATAGCGATGAACATTACTGGGAGCCTGTTCTAATTTTTTGATATACTCTTCCTCTAAATCAATAGAATCCAGTTCTTTTATCAGCTGAATACAGCGAGCAGCATATCTCATAATCTGCACTGTCTCTATTCTGGATAAATCATCAAAAAACCAGCCACAGCTGGTATACATTAACATGGCATTACGTTGCATTTCCAGGTATTTAATGGCTCTCACCGATTCTTCTCTATTGAGAGAGTGACTGGCAAATTTCCTCAGAAAATCCTGAATGCATTCGGGATAACGATCAAGAATCACTTCAATATACTCATTTCTAGCCTGCCAGATATCATTAAAATAAGCAGGAGCTCCCTTCTTAAATATTTCCATAGATTGATCACGTAACCAGTCCATGGTATCTCTCAGTGGTTTACGCCAGTTTTGCTGCCACTCTGGATGACCTCCAGCTTTACAACCACAATCATTCCTCCAGCGCTCTATACCATGACTGCAACTCCAGGACGTGTTTTCCACAATTTGTACTTCATGAGTCGGCGGATTTAATTCCAGATATTCTCCATAATTAGTTATTTTAGCTAAGTCATTTTCCTCTATATAATACAGACAATAAGAGAGAGCCATATCGCCAAAACGGTGATGATGGCCAAATGTTTCTCCGTCAGTAGCGATATTCACCAATTCTGATTTTTCATTATCTTGGGAAAAGCCTGCTATCAATTGCTGGGCAAAGGTTTCGCCATTACGGAGAAGGTCTCCAAAACTAATAGCATGAGCTAGTGAACCGTTATAGAAAAAGATATGTATTGTTTTTCCAGAAGGTAAAGGACAAATGTAGGATAACCTGGAATCGAGATTACCTTCTTTAATTACCTGCCAGTTGGTATCTTTTCCCATTTTTCTTATCTGGGCAGCCTGGTGTGGAGCAAGAATGGTATATTTAATTCCCAATTCAGCCATTGCCTCCAATGTTTCATAATCAACGGCAGTTTCGGGTAACCACATTCCCTCTGGATAGTGATCAAAATGTTTCTGGAAATCTCTAATTCCCCAGAATATCTGAGTATACTTATCCTGTGTATTGGCCAGAGGCATTATCATATGATTATAGGGTTGAGCAATAGCTGAACCATGACCATTAAATCTTTTCTGACTGAATTTATCTGCTTCTAGTATCGATTGATAAACTTCGAGTTGATGTTTTTTCATCCAGGCCAGCAAGGTTGGTCCAAAATTAAAGCTAATTTGATTGTAATTATTAACTATTTTGATGATATTTCCTTTTTTATCCAGGATGCGAGAGGCAGCGTTAGCCTTGTAACATTCTTCTGAAATCTTTTCATTCCAGTCATGGAAGGGGTAAGCTGAATCCTGTAACTCAATATCTTCTAACCAGGGATTTTCACGAGGGGGTTGGTAGAAATGACCGTGAATGCAGATATATCTATTATTATTCATCCGGTACACTCCTTTATAATAAGTTAATAAGATTATGTTTCCAGCTTTTTGAAGAAAAGAATACCCAGTGGAGGAATAGTAATATTTACTGAATAATCGTTCTCGTGCTTGGGAATAGGCCTAGTCTTTGCTTTACCCAGATTGCCATGACAACTACCGCCGTATATAGAGGCATCACTATTCAAGCATTCCTGCCAGATACCCTTTTCTGGTACGCCAATACGGTAATTATACCATGGAGTTGGAACAAAATTACAGACAATCAATATTTTTTCCTTACTACCTCTATTTTTTCTCAAAAAAACCAGCACGCTGTGTTCCCAATCATTACTTTCAATCCATTGAAAGCCACTATTTTCAAAATCAACTTCATAAAGAGCCTTTTCCTGCTGGTAAAATTGATTGAGATCTTTAATCCATCTTTGTATACCCTGATGATAAGGTAATTCAAGTAGATTCCAGTCTAAGGAGAAATCATGCTGCCATTCCTGTCTTTGTCCAAATTCACTGCCCATAAAGAGCAGTTTTTTACCGGGATGGGCAAACATATAACCAAAAAGTAGACGTAAATTGGCAAATTTTTGCCAATCATCCCCCGGCATTTTCTCCAATAAGGATTTTTTACCGTGAGTTACTTCATCATGGGATAAGGATAAAATGAAGTTTTCATTAAAGGCATATAAAAGACTAAAAGTAAGTTCCTGATGGTGATATTTACGATAAATAGAGTCTCTACCAATATAAGAAAGGGTATCATGCATCCAGCCCATATTCCATTTCATACCAAAACCGAGACCACCCAGGTATGTTGGGCGAGAAACCATAGGCCAAGCAGTGGACTCTTCAGCAATTATCTGGATATCCGGGAAAGCAGAATAGGCTGTTTCATTTAATTTTTTTAGAAAAGAAATAGCCTCCAGGTTTTCCCGTCCTCCAAATTTATTGGGAATCCATTCCCCCTCTTTACGAGAGTAGTCGAGATAGAGCATGGAGGCAACGGCATCTACCCGTAGGCCATCAGCATGATAGTAATCCAGCCAGAATAGGGCACTGCTTATTAAAAATGCTCTCACTTCATTACGGCTATAATTAAAGATATAACTCTTCCAATCCGGGTGAAAACCCTGTCTGGGATCAGCATGTTCATAAAGATGAGTGCCATCAAAATAAACTAATCCATGTTCATCACCAGGAAAATGAGAAGGAACCCAATCCAGGATAACTCCAATACCACATTGATGTAGATAATCAATCAAGTACATTAGATCCTGTGGCGTACCATAACGACTGGTAGGAGAAAAATAACCCACCGTCTGATATCCCCAGGAACCATAAAAAGGATGCTCCATCACAGGCAGTAATTCAATATGGGTAAAGCCTTTTTCTTGACAATATTGAGCAAGTTCTGAGGCTATCTCCCGATAGCTAATAGAATCATTTTGTTGGTTCGATTTTCTACGCCAGGAGCCGAGATGGACTTCATAGATAGAAAAGGGCTGGTTTAGCTGATTTTTTTCTTTACGTTGTTCCATCCAATCTTGGTCCTGCCACTGGTAATCCAGTTCCCAGATAATGGAAGCGGTCAAAGGAGGTTTTTCTCCATAGAAGGCAAAGGGATCTCTTTTATCAACACAATATTGGTGATATCTGGATTTGATATGGTATTTATATTTTATACCCCTTTCCAGGTTAGTAATAATTCCTTCCCAGATACCGCTACCGACATGAATTTGTTTGAGAGGGTGAGCAGACCATTCCCAGTTATTAAAATCTCCTATGACAGAAACAGATTCAGCATTGGGAGCCCAAACTGCAAAGTGAATACCTTTTTTCTCTTTATCAACCATCGGATGGGTTCCCAGATGACGGTATAATTGATAATTGGTACCTTCATTAAAAAGAAAAATATCTTCTTTACTTAGTATGGAATGGTGGTATAAAATTTTATTCTCCTTTTTCATTCCCAATTGCTCCTACTTCAAAGAGGATTCCTTTCAATGGTATAGCCAGCCAGTCTGGTCTATTATTCATTTCATAACCTATTTCATAAACTACTTTTTCCAGCAAATATATTCTGAGTAATTTGCTAATTTCTGATTTATCTTCCGGAAGAAGAGAAGTATCGATATATTCCAAATAAGCATTTAGAAATACTTTGCTGATGTAGAAGGTCCATAATTTTGCCCAGTGTTCCAGTTCATTATAGCCTCCAGAAATTTTCTGTTGAATTAAGGGGGTAAAAGCGGCATAATAGAATGAACGCAACATTCCAGCTACATCCTTTAAAGGATTACGTTTCAGCTTTCTTTCGCCCAGAGGTTTAGCAGGTTCCCCTTCAAAATCAATTATATAAAAATCATTTCCGGTATAGAGTACCTGACCAAGATGATAATCACCATGTATTCTAATCTTTTTGGCTTTAATCTTTTGAGACATAATTTCCTGGCAATAAGTAATTATTTGGGATTCTAATAGGAGAACTTTTTTTAGGTCTTCTTGTACTGTTTCCGGATATCTGTTATAATTCCTTCTTAAGGAAAAGAATACCCTCTTGACCAGACTTTGCATAGATTGAAAAACTGAACGTTGATAAAGTATTGAAAATGATTCTGGTTTAAAGTTAAGATCCTGAGTAACTCTGCCTAGAGCACTATGTAGTTCGGCTGTTCTTTTACCTAAGAGATAAGCCATTTCTATAAAGGGTGCCCCTATTAATTCTTGCACAATATCTGGGATATCTTTTTCCGTTTTTTCAAACAAAGAAGCAGGAAGAAAAGGTATTTTCTCTATCTGGCTGAGTTGAGCTAAAACTCTTTCATAATATCTGATTAGATAATCCTGAGCATAATCCCAGGCATTCCCCTCACTGGGAACATAGGGATATAAGATACCCAGAGTAACCTGGGAGCCATCTTTCTTTTGATATTCCAGGGCACCAGCAAAAGCTGGTATATTCTTATAATTAGTGTTTTCTGTGATATATCTTACGATTTCGAGATCGGGATTTGTTCCCTCACCCAGTTTCCGGAATATTTTAAGGATTAATTGACGGTCATAAAGAATAGAGGAATTACTCTGTTCTGTAGTAAGCAGATGGGAATGTTCAAACTTGCTGATCAGATTACGCACTTTTCTAAAGTATTTGCCGGGATAAGCCTTTAATTTTCCTTCTGTTGCAGGTATAATTCTTCTTCGGTCAACCAGTTGTAGTAAAGTCTGATGAAAAGACTCATCTAAAGCTGCATCATAAATTATACCTTCCTGTTTTGACGATTGAAATTGGAACAATACCGATTGGGGTTTTTCGGTTAAAAGTTCTTTAGCCTGCTCCATTTCCAGAAAGGATAGCGGTATATGATAGTATTCTTCTGGAGCATCATAATAACTTACTTTAATAATAAGTATAATACTTTTACTATTTCGGTTAGTTATAGGAATTATCTCTACAATATTGATTTTTAAAATCTTCCGTGATTTACTGCCAAACCAGCGCTGTTCCATTAAAAATTGGGATAAAATCTCGCTTTCCATTCTGGTTCTAATCCGATTATTAAATAGTTGAATCCAATCTAATCTAGATTTAACCAGGGGGATTTCTCTAGTGTTTTTCTCAGGATAAACCTCCTCTTCTTTTTGTAGTACAAACCAGAAATAATCATAAAAACCAAGAGTCATAATATAAGGTTTTTCCTGGATAACAGGAAAAGAATTCTTACTGAATATTTCAATGGGAGTATAGCCGCCATATCGGGAAAGATCTAATTCCGCTACCTGAGAAAAGCGAGAGAGATTTACCACTACCAATATGATTTCATCCTTATATTTCCTGAGGAAAGCCAGAATTTTGGGATTTTCAGGATGTAATAATTCAATAGATCCCCGCCCAAAGGCTTTGTAATTTTTTCGCATGTTAATTACTCTTTTCATCCACCAGAGAAAAGAGGTTTGGTTTTGTTCCTGGTTTTCTACATTAACTGTCTCATAATGATAAGCTGGGTCAATTATAACCGGCAGATAAAGCTTCTGAGGATTAGCGCGAGAAAATCCGGCATTACGATCTGCACTCCATTGCATGGGAGTTCTTACTCCATCACGATCTCCTAAAAAATGATTATCTCCCATAGCTATTTCATCACCGTAATAGATGGTGGGTGTACCAGGTAAGGAGAAAAGTAAGATTTTCATAATTTCCATTTTTCGGCGATGATTTTCCAGTAAAGGTGCCAGGCGCCTTCTGATACCCAGATTAATTCTGGTAGTAGTATCTCTGGCATAGACCCGATACATATAATCCCTCTCTTCATCGGTAACCATCTCTAGAGTTAATTCATCATGGTTCCTCAAGAAGAGAGACCATTGACAATTATCAGGAATAGGAGGAGTTTGGTCTAGAATATCAATAATCGGGAAGCGATCTTCCATTCTTAGAGCCATAAACATACGGGGCATGAGCGGGAAATGAAAAGCCATATGGCAAGCATCTCCATTTCCAAAATAGCGAATAGCATCTTCCGGCCATTGGTTAGCCTCGGCAAGAATCATGCGATTCTGATAATTACGGTCCATATAAGTCCGCATCTTTTTTAAAAATTCTAATGATTCAGGTAAATTCTCACAATTAGTGCCTTCTCTTTCAAAGAGATAGGGTACAGCATCCAGTCGTAATCCATCAACACCCATCTTCATCCAGAAATCAATTATTTTTAAGATAGCCTTTTGTACTTCTGGATTATCATAATTCAGGTCTGGTTGATGAGAATAGAACCGGTGCCAGAAATACTTTTCATTTTCAGGATCTCTGGTCCAGTTAGATGTCTCAAAGTCCTGAAATATAATTCGTGCATCCAGATATTTATCCGGCTTATCACTCCAGACATAGAAATCTCGCCATTTTTTAGGAGCATTCTTTTTTCGTGCTTTTTGAAACCAAAGATGCTGATCTGAGGTATGGTTGAGAACTAGCTCAATAATAACCTTCATTTCCCGCTTATGAGCCTCTCTTAAGAAATTTTTAAAGTGACGCATATTTCCATAATGAGGATGAATATCATAATAGTCAGAAATATCATAACCATCATCCTTCAATGGTGAGGGGAAAAAAGGTAATAACCAGATAGTGTTTACTCCCAGACTTTCCAGATAATCAAGTTTTTCCGTGAGACCTCTAAAATCTCCAATTCCGTCACCATTCTTATCATAAAATGTTTTAACATGAAGTTCATAGATAATGGCATCCTTATACCATAAGGGAGTTTCTGAAAAGTCTTCCTGGCTCAACATGTATTTTCTTCCTCCTAGTTAAAATAATCGAATTGATTTTCTCTTTTGAGATATTTTTTTATTTTTATAATATGAGCTGGTAATACATAGGGATTTAGCTCTACATAGTTATATTCACCTTGCCAGACATATTGTCCGCCACCCAATAAATCGTGAGCTAAAAAAGATTGCTCTGGCGGAATGCCGAGTTCATACAAAGGAACTTTGACCCATCCGGATTGGGTATAATAAGGATCTAAGTTAATGACTACTAAGATGGCATTATTTCTTTCCTCGTTAAATTTGGCGAAATAAAGTAACTGATTATTTTCTACTGGTAAAAACTGGATATTATTAGTTTGATGGAATTCAGAATTTTCCTCTCTAATACGATTAATGGTAGCGAATAGGTCTCTGATATTTTCTTTTACCTCTTCTGATAACCAGTTTTTAATTTCATATTTCTCAGAATTGTAATATTCCTCTTTCCCTGGTAAAGGCTTATTAATAAATCGTTCATAGGGCGGCCCATAAATCCCGTAATTGGAAGACAGGGTTGCTGCTAGTATAAATTTGATAATAAAAGCAGGATTACCATCGGTTTGTAAGTATTCAGAAAGAATATCCGGAGTATTAGGCCAAAAATTGGGACGAAAATATTCTCTTACCTGGGTTTGAGTTAATTCAATTAAATAATCTGTTAATTCCTGCTTGGTATTGCGCCAGGTGAAATAGGTATATGATTGAGTAAAACCGAGTTTGGCTAATCGATACATTACTTTTGGTCTGGTAAAGGCTTCTGATAAAAAAATTACCTCAGGATAATCTTTTTTTACCAAATTTATTAACCATTCCCAGAATAGAAATGGTTTGGTATGAGGATTATCTACTCTAAAAATTTTAATTCCCTGTTTAATCCAGAACATTACAATATTTTTTAGTTCTTCCCATAACCCTCGCCAGTTTTCAGTTTCGAAATTAAAAGGGACAATATCTTCATATTTCTTGGGTGGATTTTCAGCATATTGAATAGTGCCATCAACTCGCCAGCGGAACCATTCTGGATGTTCCTTGATATAAGGATGATCTGGTGAACATTGGAAAGCAAGGTCTAAGGCTATTTCCATCCCATATTCCTGGGCTTTTTTAATAACTTCCTGAAAATCTTCCAGTCTTCCCAGCCGGGGATGGATAGCTATATGCCCACCTGTTTTATTGCCAATAGCCCAGGGACTACCCGGGTCATCTGAATTTGCTAGAATAGTATTATTTTTTCCCTTACGGTGTGTTTCCCCAATAGGATGGATAGGGGGAAAGTAAAGAACATTGAATCCCATATTAGCGATTTCCGGAATCCAGTTCAAGCAATCACGAAAAGTACCATGAGCACCTGGTTTAGAAGAACAGGATCGAGGAAATAGTTCATACCAGGCACTGAAGCCAGCTCTTTTTCGATCTACGATTACTCTTAGATTCTTATCATAATGTGTAATATGATTGGGCAAAGGATATTTTTTGAGGAACTCTTTGTTCAATTCTTTTTTTAATAATTTTATTATTTCTTCCTGATTTTCACCCCTTTGAATAAGGGTAATGAGCTTTTGAATAGCAACTTTTTTATCAGCCTCTTCAATCTTAAGAACAACTTCAGCTAAGAGGGAAAGACCGTTTTTTAAATCAACTGTCAGATTATCACTGCCAGTTGCCTTTTTTTGAATATCTTTCCACCAAGTAGTCAAATGGTCGACCATTGCTTCTATAGTATATTCATAAATACCAGGCTCATTAACAGTAAATTCTCCCTGCCAGAAATCATTCACTATAAACTCCATGGTGTTTTTTTGCCAATATTTTTCTTCCTTTTTCCGAAAAAGTAAATAACTCTGAACCTGTTCATGCCCATCAGCATAGATATCGGCAGAAACTTTTACCTTCTCCCCCTCTATTCTTTTAATGGCAAATTGGCCATGGTTAATCTCTGGTTGTACATTCTCAATGACAACCCGCTGTTTTCCATTAAGTGTATTTAAATTTATAATTTTTAAAATCCTTTCTATTGATTCTGCTAATTATTCTGTTTAGTTTCCCCAAACCTGAACTATAACTTACGATTCCAGATATTTGGTTATTGATTTTAACATTCCTGGAGCAGAATGGGACATTTTTATTCTTCTTGCTAATTCTTTTGCGCCGAATACATCGCGTATCCAGTTGGCAAAATCATTATTTTTTGAATGGACATGATAACAAAACAATTCCTGTTCCATGTTAATCAGCTGATCAATTAATTCGGCTAAACTTTTTATCGGCGTCCCATTATGCAGATAAAAATACTGCTCTACGGTTGGAGCTTCTTGATAGATATCAATTTTTTTACCCTTAGTAACCATTTCTTATCCTCCTTCATTATTATTATATAGTCATACAATTATATTATATATGGTAACTTTTAGCCTCTGTAGTAGTATGGTAAGGTAGTGTGATTTTTGCATGGTATATAAAGTCAAATATTTTAATTATTTATTTGTATGTCTTAACTTGTGAATTATTTTTTACTCTTCCAGTTCTTGTCCAATGACAATTTGTCTGCTTTTACTTGTTATATAATATTATAAGATAAAAAGCCCCCAATTCAAAATTAAGAGCTTTTATCTTATGAAATAATAATCCTATTTATTGTTTATAGATATCTTTTTAAGGATTAAATTGTTCAAAAATTATTTTTATCCCGCCATTGGAATTTCCAGTAACAATATCCACTGTTTTAATCTCTCCTGGCTGAAAAGCCCATTGCTGTATCTCCCCTTTTTCAAGTGAAAATTCTATTGTTTCAATAGGATCCTGATATTCTCCCTTAAAGAAGGTGACCTCACCCTGAGCTATTGCTGATTTTTCATTATCACCAATAATGGTCAACTGAACCTCTTTGTCTTCACTGAAAAATAATCCCTGTCCAAAATTTTCAAAGAGATAATATTCTTTTCTTTCAATTTTATCCGTAAAATGCGATTCTTGAATTACCACTATTTGAACGGTACCCTCTTGTACTTTTACTTCAATTTTGTTAATTTTCAGGCTACTACTAAAGGAAGGTTTGATTTTCCCTTTTGGTGAAACTGCCTTCTCAATAATTTCCTCGTTAATAACTTCTCCTTCTCGAATAGGGATTACTGTAACATAGGCATCTTTATCACCTTTATTTTCAATTACTAAGTTTTTCTCCAAACCAGGGATAACCTTTATCTGCAATAAACTTCCTGATCCTAATACTCTTCCTACTGGAGCTTCAACCTCTGTCATTCCAGAAAACTCTTCTGAGATGATTGAAACACTCTCTTCTGTTTTGTTTGTCGGTATTTGCTCGGCAGGAGAGTCCATTCTTATATAATCTGCAGGAACTAAAAATTTGTCATCATCCTGGTTACCAATCTGTATATCCAGTAATTCAAAAATGCTCTTATTAGCATTGATCAGTGGAACAACCACTTTTATTCTCTGTTTTAATTCTGGGGAGTACCAGACTTCAATTGCCTCATCCAAGCCTTGCCTGCTATAGACGTATTTTTCGCATTCAAATCCGGCAATAACTTCTGTACCAGTTTTCTCTTCCTGGTATCCGTCTGTAATCATCTCCCATCCAATGATGGGATTAAATAAAAATATCTCTTCTTTAGAAAATTCCATATAAAACTTCATAATCGGGTGTAGACCAAGATAAGAATCAATCTGGCGGTTAGCAATGATTACTATTGGTTCTTCGTTACTATCTTTGCCTTCTAGCCGATAAAAATGATCTTTCACAAAATAATCATAATAATAGATTTCTTCGGGTTGTTCAATCTTGATTTGAGCCGAAAATTCCTGGGCGTTAACTGAAGATTGAAAAATGATCAAATACATAGCAAAAAACAGAATAAATATACTACATACCAACCAATAAGCTTTATTTTTCATTTTTTACCCCTTTTTATTTTTTTATCTTTTTTTATTGTACTATTTTTTATAGTAAAATAAAAATAAAGATACCCCTTTTTTATTAAATTTAAATATTTTTTTATTTTCTTAAAAGTATATTTTCTTAATGAGATAATTCATATTTTTCCAATAAATTATATAAATTGTATTTTATTTCTGTCTGGTAGAATAGAAATGGATTAAAAATTAGACTATATATCAAAAAAGAAATAGAATAGTAAAAATTAGACAGGAAATATCTGATGCCAGAACATATAAAAAAGATAGAGTTAGCAAAAAGATTTATTGCAGAGAACATAAAAATATTTCGTTGTCCGGTTTGTTCAGAACAGATGTTACTGAAAGGCAATTCTTTGCTATGCTTAAATAAACATTGTTTTGACCTATCCAGAAAGGGCTATCTTAATCTCTTAATGCATTCTATTAGTTCTAAATATGATAGGCAGATGCTAAATTCCAGGAAAATTATTACCCGGCAAGGATTTTTCCAGGCACTGATAGAGCGGATAGGTGACATTATTATAAGGGAAATAAAGGAAAAGAAAACAGAAACAATAGTTAGAATACTTGATGCAGGTTGTGGAGAAGGCACCAATTTGGTCAGTCTATTATCCTATCTGAGCAGTAAGTCAAATCTTAAGTTTATTGGGATTGGTTTAGATATTTCCCGAGAAGGTATACATATTGCTTCTGTAAGTTATCCAGGAAATATCTGGCTTGTTGCAGATCTCGCTAATTGTCCTTTGAATGACCAGCAATTTGATATAATTATTAATATCTTATCTCCTGCTAATTATGCTGAGTTTAAAAGAATTCTCAAGGATTCGGAATTATTTATTAAAGTATTACCTGGCTCAAGCTATCTTCAGGAAATTAGAAAAATATTTTACACAAAAAAAGAAAAACGCGAATACTCTAATGAAGAGGTCATTGCTTTACTGGGGAAAAATTTCAACATTATCAGCCAGGAACAACTGGTATATAAATGGAAGCTCAGACGAGATGATTTCATTCCAATAATAGAGATGACCCCGCTCTCCTGGAGTATTAATAAGGAAGATATAAAACAGAAACGGCATCTTGAAATGAAGCAGATAACAGTGGATTTGACTATTGTTGCCGCAAAAAAACAAATTAAAAAAACTATTATGGGCACTAAGAAGAAAAGATAATATGATTCAACTGGCAAAAAGGAACAACAAAAAAGCTCATAGTTTAGGAACATCTAAATATGCTTTCCCTACCTCATATCACTATAGATTTAAGTTAGAATGGTTTTCTTTCCTCACTTCCCTATAATAGGCAAATAATCCGTTTTAACCAAAGTCTAGATAGGTTATTATTTCAACACTTCTTTAGTCTTCTTTTTTACTGACAACTTATTCTGTCTATATTATGGATAAATTTGGACCATTGAAGAGCATTCAATATGGATTTAGTTTCCGATCGTGTTTTAATAAAAAATAGATAAATAGGTTTTTTTGAACAATCCTCAAATAATCCACTTCTAATTAATTAATGTATTAATACTTCTATAAATAGTTTTATTGACGGTTAGTTAATCAGAGGATCATTATGTAGTAGTAGGAAAATATTCTGGAGAGGAGCATGCTGAAATGGCAATAAGATTATTACTGCTTTTTATTTTAAGATTAATCCATGGTATTGAATATTTTAATTAAAAAAATAAGATTATGATAAAAACATTTTAAAACAATTATTATTATTTTTACATAGATTAGCTCTAAAACCAGAAAATTTTAAAGTAAACAAAAAGTTGCAAAGAATCGATAAAGGCATGATTGACACAAAAAATAGTCAATGGTATAATTTATTTTAATATCATATTATAAAATCTATATTTCATATAGTGAAATATTTTATGATGAAAAATAAAAAAGATACAATTTATTCCGTTAAATCTCTAAAACGTGGCATATTAATAATTGAAGCTTTAGCAGGGAGAGAACCAGAATTAAGTGTTACTGAAATTAGTAAGTTAACAAAATTAAATATTAGCACTGTTCACAGATTATTGCAGACTTTAATTGATTTGCATTGGATAGATCAGAATTTGCAAAATCGTAAATACAAACTTAGTTTAAAAATTTTTGAATTAGGTAGAATTGTTGTTGAAAACATAGAAATTGTTAAACGTGCCATGCCTTTTATGGAAAAATTAGCAAAAAAATATAATGAAGCAATTAACCTTGCACAATTGCAGAAAGATGAAATAGTTTATATCCACAAGATTGAGAGTGACACAACATTAAAATTAGATTTGAAACTTGGTTCCAGGCATCCCATTTACTGTACGGGTTTAGGAAAACTTTTATTGGCTTTTTTGGATGAAGATACCATAGGTGCTTATTTAAAAAGAACAAAATTAAAAAAATTTACTGCTAATACTATCACCGATAAAGATATATTATTAAATGAACTTATGAAGATAAGAAAAAAGGGATACTCATTTGACCATGAAGAATATGTAAAAGGCGTAAATTGTATCGCAGTTCCAGTAAGAAATTATTTAAATGAAGTCTGCGCAGCTTTGAGTATTGCTATTCCTACCGTGAGATTTAGTCAAGATCAAATGCCTTTTATAATTAATGACCTGCTTAGTTATGCTAAAAATATATCAAGTTATAAGTAACCAATCTTTTATTATAAAAAATCATATATTAAAAATCTTATTAAAATATTAACTAAAATCAACATCTGGCATTAAACATTCAATACATAATGAATTAGAAATGAGAATTTTATTAAATCCATTTATTATTAAGATTATTAAAGCATGGTAGAAGGTCTTCTCTAATCAAAATTATTTTCAAAAGTTTTTTAAAATAATTTTGATATATTTCAAAATAAACTTTTCGGGAGGTGATAAATTTAGATAAGTATGATGACAGTTCGTAATCATTAAGAGAAACAAAAAAAGAAGGAGTATAAACAATGATAAAAATTTACAGAATACTCGTGGCAATTTTATTTTTTTCAATTATTTTTTCCCAAATTTCTTTTGCACAAGAGGAAATTACTATTGCTGGAGGAAGTGTGGGTGGTAGTTGGTTCCCGATTGTTAATGCAATTAGTGATCTTCTAAATCAAGAATTGGGTAAAAATATATTTTTTGCTAAACCAGGTGGAGGTTCTTCAAACCCCTTATTAGTAAGTCAGGGTAAAATGAGTGCCGGTATGTCATATTCATCATTTTTAGTTGCCTTAGAACGAGGTGAAGATCCTTTTACAATTGAGCATAAGAATAATAATCTTAGATCTGTTGCATTACTGTTTCCAATGTATTATCACATTATTGCTGCTAAAGAGCTACCCTTTGATAGTTTAGGTGAATTTGTGGAAATGAAACATCCTGTAAGAATCTTTCCTACCGATGTAGGACATGCAGAGAATTGGATAACAGTAAAAGCTTTAGCAGCATTAGGAGTTACCCTTGATGATATTAATAAATGGGGAGGACAGGTTAAATACATAAGTTCGGTTGAAGAAGCCTCTGAGTATAAGGATAAGCATATCAATATGGCAGTTACCCATAACGTAATTCCTTTTGCTACTTTTATTGATATGTTTATGAGTAGAGACTCCAAATTAATTGGATTGGATGAAATAGTAATAAAAGAATTAAAAGAATATGGGATGCAAGAGCTAGTCATTCCTGCCGGTACCTATGAGGGTCAGGATAAGGATATTAAAACAGTAGGTATGCCTGCTGTGCTTTTTGTAAGGGATGATATACCAGATGATATAGTGTATGCTATGGCTAAAGTAATATGTGAAAATACTGAATACCTGAGTTCAATTAATAAATCTTTTAATAGTTTTAATCCCGAGACCGCTTGGGCAAATTTAGGTGCAACTCTGCATCCTGGAGCTGAGAAATACTTCAAAGAAAAAGGGTATATGAAGTAGTTTATTTTTTCATACAGGGGAAGGATTAAAAAACTCCTTTCCCTGTATAGATAAAGGAGTCTCTATGGTTCAAAAAGAAGAAAAACTAACAAGCATTATGGAAAGTCCTATTCGCAAATTAACAGGAACTTGGCATATTACTTCAAAAATAATTGCAGTAATAATGTCATTAATATCGCTTTATACAGCGGCTTTTGGTACCTTTCCAACATATATACAAAGAGCAATTCATTTAATATTTGTACTGGTTTTAACTTTTTTATTATATTCTTTTAAAAGAAATATTAAAGATCAAGTAAAAATTTTTGATGTAATTTTAATAATATTTTCATTACTATCTTTGGGGTGGATTTTAATCAATCACCAGAGGTTTATAACTAGATTTGCTTATGTGGATCCATTACATTTGTTTGATTATATTTTTTGTATAGTACTGATTTTGGTAATAATAGAAGCAAATAGGAGAACTATGGGATGGCCTTTGGTTACAACAACCATAGTGGCCATAATTTATAATTTTTTTGGTCATTATATCCCCGGTTATTTTTCAGCTCCTAAATGTACATTAGAATACTTTACTAATCATATTTATATGAGTACTGAAGGGATTCTTGGTAATGTTGTTGGACTTTCTTCAACTTATATTATTATGTTTGTCATATTTGGAGCATTTGTTGATTTTGCAGGTATGGGGAAGCTATTTATTGATTTATCCAATGCATTGACCGGTAGACAACCAGGCGGTCCGGCAAAAACTGCAGTTATTGCGAGTGGAATGTTTGGTTCAATAAGTGGAAGTGGAGTTGCCAATGTTGTTACTACAGGAGTATTCACAATTCCGGCAATGAAAAAAGCTGGTTATTCCCCAGAGGAAGCCGGGGCAGTAGAAACAGTTGCTTCCTGTGGTGGACAATTGCTACCTCCGGTAATGGGATCAGCAATATTTTTGATGGTTTCCTTTGTTGGTATATCATATTTAGAAATTGTAAAAGTTTCTATCATTCCAGGTTTAATGTATTTTTCTCTAGTATATCTCTTTGTAGATCTCATAGCCAGAAGAAGAGGAATGAAGGGAGTTGCTCAAATAGAGATAATTCCTTTACCTAAGCTTTTAAAGGAGAATGGCTATTTACTAATTCCAATTGTCGCTCTAGTTGTTTTAATAATAAAGGGATATACGCCCTTTTATGCAGCTTTTGTATGTATTGTATTGATGGTATTAGTGAGTTTTTTCCGAAGAGAAACAAGTTTTACTTTAGAAAAAACAATTTCTGCTCTTGAGCGTGGATCAAAAAATATGGTAGCTATGGGATCAGCTGCTGGTTGCGTAGGCATAATAATGGGAATTGTTACTTTAACTGGAGTTGGTGTAAGGATGAGTTCCTTAATTCTTCGCTTGTCCCAACACAATTTATTATTAACAATTATTTTAGTGGGAATTATTGCTTACATTTTAGGCATGGGATTAAACGTAACAAGTGCTTATATTATTGGTTCTGTATTAACTGCTCCCGCCCTTGTTGAAATAGGCGTACCTTTATTGGTAGCTCATTTATTGGTATTTTGGTTTTGCCAAACCTCTAATGTTACTCCACCAGTTTGCATGGCTGCTTATGCAGCCTCTATTATAAGCGGGGGAAATGCTATGTTAACGGGTTTTAAATCAGCTAAAATGGCGATTGGGATGATAGTCATACCTTTCCTTTTTGTTTATACACCAATAATATTTACGATACATAATACTAATATACTAGTATTCCTTTGGTTTTTAATTACCTCACTACTATCATTAGCTCTACTCGCCGTAACTTTAGAAGGATATATCAATAAGCATATCACAATGAGAGGAAGAGTTTTGACAGGAATTGCATCTCTAAGTTTATTTCCACCCAATTTTTATAGCAAAATTTTTGGTTTAGTTATATTTTTGTTATTCCTATTGTTTTATAAAAAAGTATCTTATGTCGACAAAGAAAATACTATTGATTAAGTATTTATAATTGATACGGAAAAAATGACAACAAAATTGATATTTATTTAGTAAGGAGTTTCATTATGTTAAAGAAAATAGAGTATGGAAAAAGTTATAGATATGATTCCTATACCTGGGAAGAGTTGAATGAAATCATTGCACAGGATAGAGTGGCTCTTCTTCCCGTTGGTTCAATAGAACAACATGGAAAGCATCTCCCGATTGATGCTGATAGTTTTATTTTAGAACAAATGTGTATTGCAACAGCTGAAAAGGTTCCGGAAGATATTTTACTTTTAAATCTCATACCATATGGATTCTGCTGGCATCATATTGATTTTCCGGGACCTTTAAGTGTAACTGGTAATCATCTAAGTGAATTTGTTTTAGATATTACAAAAAGTCTGGCACACCATGGCGTTCGTCGAATTTTAATTATAAATGGTCATGGTTCTAATGCTCCTTATTTAGAGGATGCGGCAAGGAGAACCGTTTTGGAAACTAATGCAATATGCGGTTCATTCATATCCTATAATTTAGCTAAAAAAGAAATTGCAGAGGTTAGAGAATCTGAATGGCCTGGCGGGATTGCCCATGCATGCGAAATGGAGACATCAGTATATTTATATTTAGCAAAAGATAGAGTTAAAATGGATAAAGCTGTTAAAGAAATAGGATTTGGCAAGTCAAAATACCATTGGATCGATACAATAGGACCATCACCAGTAAGCATGAGAACATGGTGGTCTACAATTTCTGAGAGTGGAGTAGTAGGGGATGCCACACTGTCTAGTGTAAAAAAAGGAGAAATTATTTTTAATGCAGTGGTTGACAATTTAGTTCAATTGATAAAGGAAATAAAGAATAGAAAAATTAAAAACAGAAAAGATCATCATAAAACTGAAAAGGTATAAGAAAAAAAATAGAGAGAAGTAAAATATATGAAAATTACTATCGTTGGTGCCGGTGCCATGGGTTCTCTCTTTGGAGGATTGCTGGCAGAAGCAGGAAATAAGGTCTTACTTCTGGATATCTGGAAAGAACATGTAGATGCCATTAATAGTA